>JBIOVO010000054.1:0-18575 GCA_044867735.1 Pyrinomonadaceae bacterium
AACTACCGAACGCAACGTGGCGATGGCCTGAGTGAAATTCTTGCTTTCAATCTCCTGTGAAGCGCGCTGATAGAGAGACTTGTTCTGGCCCGAGCGATTGTAGTTGTCGGCCGGGGCGGATGCGGAGGCGTTAATACCGGCTTTCCATCTGAACTCCAGATCGTGGCGGATGTATTCCACTGAGTTTGACGGAATTAAAATTGGCGTCCGCGCGATCTCGACGCTATCGAGTTCGACGACGAGATAATAGTCGCCATTGAAAATGTTATTGAACTGATAACGCCCGCCGTTACTGGTCCGCTGCCGCGCGAAGACTTCATTTCCGCGAGTATAAAGAATGATGTCGAACGTTCTATTTCCCTCGGCGGCGGTGACCTGAGACGTATCAACTTTGATATCACCATACAACGTGAAGTTGCGTCGTGTGCCGGCGCCTGGCTGCGAACTATTCGCGGGCAATCCCTGGGAGAAGGCGATGCCTGGGAGGGCGAATGTGAAAGTGATTAGTAAGACAGTGCACTGGAGACGTGTCATAAAAGTCAGACCTCTTTTCACTGGAATTCCGGGTTCAGTTCTGGGAAACGAATTGTAATCCACAGATTACACAGATTGATAAAAAAATCTGTGTAATCTGTGGATCAGCAAACAAAAGCGGGCTGAGACCGAAGTCCCAGCCCGCGTTAAGAGTTAAAGCAATCAGGTGGTCACTTAGAATTCAAAGCGCAGCGCAAACTGCATGATTCTCGGTGTTCCCTGAATGCCGGTGAAGTTATAGAACGACGGGCTGGGACTTCCGAATTGCGGGTCGAGCCCGTTCGTGACGTCCGCGTTACCCGTCAGGTATTGAGTGTTGGTGACGTTGAAGGTTTCCCAGCGAATAATGATCTTCTGGTTTTCACTCCATGGCATTCCAAAACTCTTGGAGATGCCGGCGTCGAACTGGAAGAAGCCCATGCCTCGCAGGATATTGCGGATACCGGTTTCACCAGGCGCCGGGCTGCGGAAACTGTTGTAGGCAGCTTCCGGATCCGCGAACAGGTTCGCCGGTTGACCATTACCACCGCGATGCGGAGACGATTGAATGTCCCGAATCGGCATCGACCAACTTCTAACGTTCCAGTTGGTTGGCCAACCACCGATGTCCACCGGACTGCTAACCGGCAAGCCGCTGTTGTAACGGACGATGCTCGCCAGCTGCCAGCCACCCAACACTGCGTTAACGAAACCGTTGGCTCCGCTCAGGAACTTCTGGCCACGACCCACCGGGATGTCCCAGATGGAGTTGAAGTTGACAAGGTGACGAATGTCGAAATCCGAAACGCCACGATTGTCACGCAGCCGAAGTGCATTCGTGATAAACGCAGCGCCGAAGACGCCGCTGCTTTGCAGACCCGAACCATCATCGATCGACTTCGAGAAGGTGTAGTTCAAGTCCCAGCTCAAGCCACGCAGGCGTTGACGGACACTAACGGTTGCTCCGTGGTAATCGGAACTCGCGATCGTGCCGAACGCTGAAAGCGCGCCGTACTGACTCTGGAAGAAGTGTTGACGGCTGCTGAGTCCATCCAGGAAGTCCTGAAGGAACGTCCAGTCGTCACCAAACTCGAAGCAACCAATGGCATTACAGTCCGGGGTTCTTCCACCTGCCATTACTGCCAAAGCTGCCTGGGTGTTGCTCAGGCCCAAACCGAAGAAGATTGAATCGATTTCGCCTGGCGCATACATGTTCTCGAACCACGGAATGTTGGCAACGTTCCCGATCGGTGTTCCGTTGACGCGATGTTGTTCAAGAATTCCGGCGGCGGTGTACCAATCCATGCCTGACTTCGGATCTACAGTGTTGTTGAGCTGCATGACGTCGCGGGTCGCGAGCAGATTGCGCGCGATCCTGCCGATGTATGAAGTCTCGACGTAGATTCCCTTGCCAAACTGGCGACCGTAGGTGAAGTTCCAACTGTAGTTGATTGGCGAAACGAGGTTCGTATCGAGCGAGCCTTCGATTCGTCGTTGGAAGTCCTGCGGTTGTGTTTGCGGGAACGTCAGGTTTGCCGGAGTGGTGATGCCCGGCAGGTTGCGAATCGGCATGCCCAGCCCGGTGATCGGTGGAGCCGGGAATGTGCTGACGTTATAAGTGTTGGCCGAAGGCGTTTGGTTCGACGAGAATCCGAGGGTGTTGTTACCGTCGAAGTTCACGGCGAGCGCCTGACCAAAGTAGTCGTTCGTGATGGCAAAGCCGCCACGGAAAACTGACTGCTTCTCGGTGCCGAACAGCTTGCCAAGGAAGCCTTCCCTAAAAGCGGGCGACCAGGCAACGGCGACACGAGGTTGGAAGTTGTTCTTGTCGAGCGAGTAGAAGCCGGGAGCGTCATGCACTGGACCAGCTAACAGGACGGTCAACGGTTCATCAAAGTTCTGACCACGTTGGGCCGCCTCAGCGCGCTTGTCGAGATACTCCTGGAGTCCGATATTCGGCCTGGTCTGGAAGCCGTTTCGTTCATAAACGGGACGGCTCAATCCATATCGCAGACCGTAGGTCAGAGTGAAGTTATCTCTCAGCTTCCAAATGTCCTGTGCGTAGACGTCGTACTCTTCCGTGGCGAAACTACGGACCACAGGGGCTCCGGCCTGGAGCGGCGCTCCGTCCACATTGAAGTTGAAGTTTGCTGTGTACTGAGAAAGCCTTCCCAGCATCGCGGCAAACGCGTGTCGCGTATTAACAAGGCTCGCAGAGGAGATCGTCGTGCCTACTGGAAGACCAGTGAGGAACGGCAACCAGGCGTTGATCGGGTTCGAAACAACGTTGCCGGAACCCGCATAGAACGACTGGTTAGTGATGCCGTTGTCAAACGCCGCCGCGAAGTTCTCACGGTTATTCCGGACGACGCGAATGTTCGTTCCGAAACCAAAGGTATGGTTACCCTTGATCCACGAGAGGTCGTCGGTCAGGTTGTGCGTCGGCGTAGTGCGGCTGAAGCCTCTCGCAAAACCGTGCGATGCAAACACGCTTCTGAACGTGATTGCGTTATCGGACGAGTCACCCTGGTTCGTAAACGCTTCACGCGTCAGACCATAGCGGAAGTTGTTTACGGTATTGTTCGAGATGGTCCACGTGTGGCTACCCACAAAACCGAGCGGATGGCTCCATTGGTTGGTTGGAGGCGTATCCGGGAATTGCGGGGCGCCGCCGGTGACGTCCTGCTGATAGTTGCCACGGAAGTAAGCCGTGTGACGGGCATCCTTGGTGATGTTGAAGTCCAGGCGGGCCACGTGCGCGGTCAGTTTAACCGGCAGCGGCGCGTTGAACTGGAAACCACCGGTGTTGACGCCGTCGCCGAGCCGGAAGTTATTGGCCGGATACCTGGCCGCAGCACCGGCGAGAATTCCAACTGTCACGGGATTAACGTCAACCACAGCATTGCCGGTCGGCGTGTTGGTGTTGTTGTTGAAGCCGGTGGTCAGCTGATTCAGTTGGGTCGTGTTAAGGGTGACCGGAACCAACCCGCCGCCCGCGGAAGCTGGCAGGCGAGCGTTAAACCTCAACAGGCCTTGCCCGAGAGTAGCGAGCGGAACGAGCCGGTTCACCGTGCCCTGTCGAGCGTCGCGACGAGCTTCGTAGTTGTAGAAGAAGAAGAAACGATCCTTCACCACCGGACCTTCGAGCGAACCGCCATAATTGTTACGGAGCAAGGTCGGACGCGGAATCGATCTACCGGTGTCCGGGTCGATCGTGCTGTTGTTGAAGAAATCGTTAGCGGTGAAAACCGTGTTGCGATGATACTCAAACAGGTTTCCGTGCCATTCGTTGGAACCTGATTTGGTGATCAACTCAACCTGCGCACCTGACGAACGGCCTTGGGAAGCGTTCGGGTTGCTGGTCGTGACGCGAAACTCTTCAACAGTGTCCGGGCTGACGCGAAGCACCGGGCTGAATGCGTCGCCAGTCTGTTGCTCGTTAACGTCAACGCCATCGAGGGTCAGGTTCGCCTGGTCGCTGCGACCGCCGGCGACGTAACCGCCGGGTGTCACTGCGGGCTGCAAGGCCAGCACTGTCGCGACGTTGCGGGCATTGAGCGGCAGTTGGCTGATCTGCGCGGAAATGAAGTTATTTCCCAAGCTGCCGTCCTGCGTATTGGCCAGCGCCTCACCCGCTCCGACAGTTACCGAGATTGTTTCGGTAACCGCTCCGATCTCCATGTTCACATCGAGTTCCGTGGGCTTGGAGACCAGGGCGCCGACGTCGGTGAGCACGGCCTTCTTGAAGCCCTTCGCCTCGACCTCGACCTTATAAACGCCCGGCTGAATTGACTCGAAGGCGTATTGACCGCTTTCGTTGGACGTCGTTGTGCGCGTGAAATTGGTTACGGGATTGGTCAGGGTCACAGCCGCGCCAGCGACCACACTTCCCTGCGGATCCTTAATCGAGCCTCTAATGGATGAGTAGCCCTGGCCCTGACCAAAGGCGCTCACACAAAAGAGCGTCAAAACGAAAACCGCGCCAAGCGAAAGCATGAACCTGGAACTTGTAAAGCTCTTACTTTTCATAGAGTTCCTCCGCTGGAAGATGTTTTACGATTCGGGAAGTACGCGGACGACGTGGAGAAATAGCGCCCGGTATTCCGGTAATGCGATTCCGATACTGCCCTTGGATTTCGTGACCGCTGGTTTGTCCGCCTCTTGACGGTAAAAGGGTGAACTTTCAGGTCAAACTGCCGCAAAAAATAAATCTGGAAAGGCTAAAGACGAGGCGGAACGACAACAGTTCTTGCGATTCGAGTTATCTCTTGCAGCTATTATTCCGCAGTCCAAGTCTCACCGCAGGTCAGTATTTCCCTAGTTTTTTTTACGATCGGTCCTGAACAGACCGTAGTTTTACGAGAGTAAATCCAAAAATCCGAAAGAGTATATATAAATTCGGACGTGCTCGCCAGCGGAGGGCCGGTTCAGGGAGTGTTTTCAGTGGGCTTGTTGCTGGTGAGTCCCGCGACGAGAACTTCGGAAAGTTTTGACATCAGCAAGTAAGCCGGATTGTCTACCGACCACATGGTTTCCGGCATGTCGTCGCAGGTGATGGCCATCGCGATTCGCCCGTTTTTTGTGTAGAGAATGCCGACTGCGCTGCGCAGGCGATCCAGGGCACCGTACTTGCTCGCCATCGGCACGTTCCAAAGCGACCGGCCGATCGCATTACGACCCTGCTCGCGTTTCATCAGATCGATCATCTCTTTGGAGACTGCGGCGCTGATGATTTCACCGCGCTCGAGTTTCTCCATCACTAAAACCATCTCGCGCGGCGTGGTAAAACCGAGTTCGTATTTCTTGTTTTCCGGATCTTTGCCGGCGGTGCTGTCGCCGCCACTGCCGACTTTGCGGTTGATCTTGATCTGCTTGAAGCCGAGCGACTCCATGCGTGCGTTGACGGCGTCGGTAGTCAAAACGTCGAGCACGAGGTTCGTGGCGGTGTTATCGCTGAGGATCATCATCAGATTAACGGCGTCGCGGAACGTGAGGCGCAGCCCGTCGGATAGTTCGGTGAGAATACCGGAGCCGGAAACCCTGGTCGCTTTGCTGAGGACCACTTGATCGGTCCATTTCGCTTTTCCTTCGTGCACGCGGGCGAAGGCTTCGATCATGACGGCGATCTTGATCGTGCTGGCGGTGCGGACGCGTTCGTCGGGGTTAAGGGCGTAGGTTTCGCCGGTGTCGAGGTTCTTGGCGAAGAGGGTTACTTTGCCTTTGAAGGAGGAGACGATTGGTTTGACTTGATCGTCGAGGGACTGGGCGGATACGGAGAGGCTGAGAAGCAGGATAAGCAGAAGTGTTTTCATAAGTTTCGAGAAAAGTTTTTTCACGCAAAGCCGCAAAGGCGCAAAGGAAGACGCAAAGGAAGACCTCCGGTGCCGGAGGTCAGAACTTTGCGCCTTTGCGCCTTTGCGTGCGAAATCTTTTTTGGGCGTTCACCGCCTCAGGTACCCCAGGGCTATCAACAACTCAGCATTCAAGATCGCCGCACCCGCCGCACCGCGGATCGTATTGTGACTCAACGCCACGAATCGGTAATCAAGCACCGCATCCGGCATCAACCGCCCGATCGTGATCGTCATTCCCTTCCCCGCATCACGATCCAGCCTCGGTTGTGGTCGATCCTTTTCATCACGAACGACGATCGGCGCCGCCGGCGCGGAGTGTAACCCGAGCTCCTGCGGCAGCGATCGAAACGACTCCAACGCCTCCCGCAACTCCGGCAACTCCCCTTTCCGTGCCAGCTTCACGCGCATCGCCGCCATATGTCCATCCGCAACATTAACCCGGTGCACTTGCGCACTCACCGCCATCGGCGCCACTTCAATTCGATCTTCGACGAAGCGCCCGAGAATCTTCGTCGTCTCGGATTCGATCTTCTCTTCCTCGCCACCGATATAAGGCAACACGTTGTCGATGATGTCGAGCGACGCTACGCCCGGATAACCCGCGCCTGATAGTGCCTGCAACGTCGTCGCGGCCGCCGCAGTCACACCGAACGTCGCGTGCAAGGGTGCGAGCGCGAGCGCGATCATGATCGTCGAGCAGTTTGGATTAGTAACTATGAAACCACCGGATTCGTAACGCTGCCGCTTAATCAAACCGAGATGTTGATGATTAACTTCCGGAATCAAAAGCGGAACGTCCTCATCCATCCGATAAGCCGATGAGTTGCTAATCACCGGATAGCCCGCGGCTGCGAAGGCTCCTTCAGTCTCGCGCGCCATCTCGCCCGGCAGACTCGAAAACACCAGATCGCAATCTAGTGGCGGCGTTGGAGGTTGCACCGGCATCGCTCGGACCGCCACAGGCATTTCACCGCCAATGCGCCACGTACACGCCTCGCTATAAGTCTTGCCTTGCGATCGATCCGAAGCTGCAACAGCAGTGACCTCAAACTGTGGATGATCGACGAGCAGTTGAATAAAACGCTGCCCGACCATTCCTGTTGCTCCGAGAATTCCGACTCTAAATTTCATCTTTGTGTCTTCGTGGTTAACTAACCCAACGATTCCAGACCTCTCTTAATCCGCTGTACACCTTCCGTCAACGTATCACGATCAGCACAAAACGAAACACGCAAAAATCCTTCTGCCTCGCTTCCGAAGCCTGCCCCCGGAACCGTTATCACGCGTTCAGTCAACAATGCATCCGCAACCTTGAACGACGATCCGTATTCACTGACGTCGAGCATCGTGTAGAACGCGCCATCAGGTTCAATGGCGCGCAATCCGAGTTCGGTGTCGATCAACCCTAACAGATGCTCGCGACGCGCGCGAAACGTCTCACGAAATCCCGCGCGAGCGGCTTCCGCTTCATCCGTCCACGCGACGAGTGCCGCCTTTTGCGAAACGGTTGACGCGCAAGTCGTCACATAACCGTGCAGCACCAGCGTCGCCTGGACCACAGGGTCGTCACCGCACAACCAACCGAGCCGCCAGCCGGTCATGCTCATCGATTTTGAAAGACCACTGATAACGATCGTCCGATCGTAAAACGATGATAACGACTCCGGCCGCTCAGCCGTGTAGTAAAGCTCACGATAGATCTCATCGCTGATCAGGCAAGCACCGTGATCGCGCATCACGCCGGCAATGTTTACGAGGTCTTCTCGCGTAAGCGTGCGCCCACTCGGATTCGAAGGACTGATACAAACAACGACCTTCGTTCGCGGCGTCAGCGCGCGTCGAAACTCATCGATGTCAAACGCAAATTCTTTATCACGCGGCAAACGATAAAACGTCGAAGTGCCACCCGCCATCTTCACGATCGCCGGATAGGCAACGAAGCCGGGATTCGGAAGCAATACCTCATCGCCCTCGTCAACCAGCGCGAGCAGCGAGAGATACAAAGACTCCTGTGATCCCGCAGTAATAAGGACACGCTCCGGATCTCCCTGGAGATACGGATACTGCGCCGCAACTTTTTCACGTAACGACAACAGACCGGAGTGCGAAGTGTAGCCGTTCTGTTCTTCCGTGATGACTTTCGCTGCCGCGCGGCGAATCACGTCAGGCGTCGGCAGATCGGGTTCACCCAAACCGAGATTGATGCTCCCCGGAAGCGCGCGATCCAGAATCTTTCGGATCACGCTTCGCTCGATGCCTTGCAGACGTTTCGGTGGTGCAAACTTATTCAACGCAGGTAGTCCTCTAATTGCACCGCCGAATCAGTTCTCTCATCGCGGTACTTAACGATGATTGCCGCATAAAGTGAAAGCCCCCACGCGCGTCCGCGTTCGGAAGTCACCGCGCGTGAGCCCGGAACAACCACTGCGCCGGCGGGAATCTCGAGCGGCTCGGTTGTTCTTTGATAGATCTCGCCGCGCACGAGATCGTAGACGGGTGTTGAACCAGTCAGTGTCGTGCCGCTTGCCAGCACGGCGCGTTCGCGGACGATTGTTCCTTCATAAACACCGCAGTTACCGCCGACCAGCACATCATCTTCGATGATCACCGGCACTGCGCCGACCGGCTCGAGCACGCCACCAATCTGCGCAGCCGCCGAGATGTGAACGCGCTTGCCGATCTGGGCACACGAACCGACGAGCGCGTGACTGTCGATCATCGTTCCCTGGTCCACGTACGCGCCCGCGTTCACAAACATCGGCGGCATGCAAACGACGCCGGGCGCGATGTACGCACCATCGCGGATGGTCGAACCACCGGGAACGATACGCACACTCTCGTCGATCTTTGTCGGACGCGCCGGGTAGGTATCCTTGTCGAAAAACTTGAAACGCTCGCTATCGGACATGTCAATGATGGCACCCATGCGAAAGCCCAGCAGCAGTCCCTGCTTTACCCATGAGTTGACGATCCACTTGCCGTCTGCAGCCTTCTCGGCGGCGCGAACTTCACCACGGTTGAGTGCATGCTTCAACTCTTCGAAGACAGTTCTGTCGTCGGGCGTAAACTGATTGGTCTCACGTGCGGCAAGCGCTTCGATCTGCTCACGCAATGGCATGCGTCGTTTCCTTCAGAAGGCCAACCTCGATCAAAACCTCGCGCATCCGTGCACGCGTCTTTTCCTGCACCGGCACCAGCGGCAAGCGCAGGTTCTCTTCGAGTAAACCCATCAGCGCCATTGCGGCTTTCACCGGACCAGGACTCGATTCGATAAAGTTGGCTTCCATTAGCGGCAGCAGCCGATAGTGGAGCGCGCGTGCTTCATCCCAGTTTCCTGCCAGCGCGAGGTCGTTCATTTTTGACATCTGTTCCGGTGCTTCGTTGGAAGCCACTGAGATCAGACCGTCACCGCCGAGCGCAATCATGGCGAGCGTCAACGCATCGTCGCCGGAGATCACGTGAAAACCTTTCGGACGGCTGCGCAGGATTTCCATGATCTGCGACATGTTACCGGACGCTTCTTTCACGGCGACGATGTTTTCGACGTCGCGAGCGAGCCGCAGCGTGGTTTCGGCCGAGATGTTTGAAGAAGTACGTCCGGGAACGTTGTAGATCACCACTGGCAATCCGTTCACGGCTTCGGCGATGGCGCGGAAGTGCGCGTAAAGTCCTTCCTGCGTGGGCTTGTTGTAATAAGGAGCAACGGTGAGGATTCCATCGACGCCGAGTGAGCTTGCGTTTTGTGAACGCGCAATCGTTACGGCGGTGGAATTGCTGCCCGTTCCGGCGATCACTTTGGCGCGTCCGCGAGCGAGCTCGACCGTCGTGCGGATGACTAGCCGGTTCTCCTCTTCAGTCATCGTCACGCTCTCGCCGGTGGTGCCACAGGGAACGAGCACGCGCACGCCACCGGCGATCTGATATTCGATCAGCTCTTTGAGGCGCTTCTCATCAACCTTGCCGTCGGCGGAAAAAGGAGTAACAAGCGCAGTCGCACATCCGCGCAGCCAGTCGAGTTGTAAAGTCATACCGTCCTCCTTTGACAGGATTTACATGGTTTACCAGATTAAGTTTTATTCATGTAAGTCCTGTAATTCTGTCTTGCTGTTCTCCTTTGACAGGATTTACATGATTTACCAGATTAGGTTTTATTCATGTAAGTCCTGTAATCCTGTCTTGCCTTTGAGAATCTCTTCAATCACGTCCTCAAACTCAAACACCCCTTTGCGTCCAACGATCCAATGCGCTGCCAGCAACGCACCACTCGCAAACCCCTGCCGCGAACGCGCCGTGTGCGTCAACAATACCTGATCGGCCTCCGAATCAAACCCGACTCGATGCGTCCCCGGAATGAAGCCGGCACGCGTCGAGGCCGTCGGAATATCTTCACCAAGCTGCTCCTTCATCACCTGTCGCAACTTGAGCGCTGTTCCCGAAGGCGCATCGCGTTTCCGATTATGATGAGCTTCCTCGATAAACGGCGAGTAACCTTCAACTGCCGCAAACAGGGCCGCCGCCTGCTTCGTGATGCGATAAAAGAGATTGACTCCGATCGAGAAGTTCGCCCCGTAGACCAGCGCGCCGGAGTGTTCGTTGACGATCTCCTGAACTCTCTCCTCATGCTGCTTCCAACCGGTTGTTCCTTCGACGAGGCAAACCCTGGCTCGCGCACACGCCTCGATGTTTCTGATTACCGCTTCGCCGACTGAAAAATCGATCGCCACATCATGACCACGAAGCTTTTCTGCCAGCTGCTCAACATCCAGCTCACCGTCTTTAGTCGCGATCACAACTCCGACTTCATCGCCCGCCTTGCACGCTTGTGCCGCAACCAGTTGGCCCATCACTCCGAATCCGATTAGTGCGAGTTTCATAGTTGCAGCTTCTTCGCCAGTTCTACATAAAGATCGACGGCGCTCTCGAGTTCACTCTTCGCTATTCGCTCGTGGTCCGTGTGCGCCACGAGAATCGATCCCGGCCCGAGTAATAACGGCTTGCCCCAACGAGACAAGTACGGAACGTCAGTCGTGAAACGAACTACGCACTCGTCAAATCCCGGGACCGAAAACAGTCTCACCGGATCATGCGCCGACAAATACTCGACCTGCCCACGACCGGTCACCGCTTTTTCGAGCAATCTTTTTACCTGCTCTATATCGATCCCGAGCCGAATTTGCAATTCCGCGCGCGCCTTGTCGGGGATTACGTTCGGACGCGTACCGCCGCTAACGACTCCGATGTTGCAAGTCGTGGTCCCGAAGAAGCCATCTTCGGGCCAACGGATCTCACGAATGTCTTGCAAAATGTCGAGCAGCTTTTCGATCGCCGATTCACCGGCTTCAGGATACGCCGAGTGTGCCGCACGTCCGTCAGTGGTGACGATCACTCGCACCGAACCTTTAGTCCCGGTTGCCAAACGACTGTCCGTCGGTTCTCCATTAATCAAGAACCGGCACTCACTCGCGAGCGCGTGTTTGTTTGCCGCCTGCGCTCCGACACTGCTGAGTTCTTCGTCCACAGTGAACAGCAAACCAACTTGATTCATTCCTTCGGCGCGCAAACGTTCGGCGGCAAGAATCTGCGCTGCGATTATTCCCTTCGCGTCGCACGAGCCTCGTCCATAAATGAACTGCTCGTCTTCGCTCGCTTCAATGAACGGCGGCACCGTGTCCATGTGCGTCGAGAACACGATGCGCGGCGGCTCCGCCGCCGTCGCGATCACATTGAAACGATCCGGCGCGACCTCATGTCTCTCGACTCGATAACCAAGCCGCTCCAGATGATCCGAAACGTATTCACCAACTGCTCGTTCATCGCCGGTGAGCGATGGAATGTCAATGAGTTCCCTCGTCAGTTTGAATAAATCCATCAGCTAGTCTGTGACTTTTGGCCGCCAAAGAATGCGTCGTGCAATCTTCTGACGGCTTCGTTCACACGTTCCTCTTCAATCGCGAAGGTAAAGTTGATACTCGAAGCGCCTTGCGAGATCAACGTCACGTTGATGTCGCTGATCGTGCTGAACACTTTCGCTGCAATCCCCGGCGTTCCGCGTAAACCTTCACCGACAACACAGATGATCGCGCGGCCTCGCTCAACTCGCACGGTGCCGAGTTGCTCCAGATCTTCAACAATTGCCGGCAGCGCGGTCGCATCGTCCAGTGAAAGCGAAACGCTGACTTCCGACGTCGTCACCACATCGACGACAGTGCGATGCTGGTCGAAGACTTCAAAGAGCGCGCGCAAGAATCCGTACGCACCGAGCATTCGTGCAGAACTGATCTGAACCGTTGTGACGCCGGTCTTGTGTGCGATGGCTTTGAGTGTTCGCGGGGACGTTTCAGTTTCTGGCCCAACCAGAGTGCCGCCGCCTTCCGGCAAGCGCGAATTACAGATACGCACGGAGATCGAGTTTTCAATCGCGGGCTGAATCGTCTTGGGATGCAAGACTTTGGCGCCGAAGTAAGCAAGCTCCGCGGCCTCGCTATATGAGAGCCGCTCGATTGTCTGCGCTTCCGGAACCACGCGCGGGTCGGCGGTCAGCACTCCGGTCACGTCGGTCCAGATCTGGATTTCGTCAACGTTGAGCGCCGCACCAAGCAGTGCCGCCGTGTAATCAGAGCCGCCACGGCCGAGTGTGGTGGTTGCGCCATTCGTGGTCGAGGCGATGAAGCCGCCGAGAACCGGAACCACACCACTCTCGATTAAAGGACCCAGCTCGTCCTGACTGTGCGAGAACGTTTGCTGCATCAGCGGCGCGGCGCACGTGTAACCCTCGTTCGTGACGATGCAACGACGCGCATCAACCTGCCGTGCATTCAGTCCGTGTTGCTTCAGGACTTCAGCCATCAAGCTGCTCGAGAGTCTCTCGCCGAACGAGACCACTTCATCCTGGAGCGCTTTAGTTTGAGCGTCAGGTTGCGCGATCGTTTGCAGCAGTTCGGCGATCTGAAGTGAGGCGTGCTTAAGTTCGGTGGCAAAGTGTTCCGCTTGGGTTGGTGAAAGCAGTTCGTTTGCAACTGCATTGTGACGCGCGAATGCATTATCGAGTGAGGCGATCGCTTCAACGACATTGCCATCGATAGCCTTGCTCGTCGCGGCGAGTAGATCATCCGTCACGCCACTCATTGCCGACACGACGACCACCGGAGCTGCATCACGCTGCGACGTAACGATGCGCGCAACGTTTGCGAATGCGGCCGCGTCAGCCACTGACGTTCCGCCAAATTTCATTACGATCGGCATGAACGCCACAGATTACACGGATGAACACGGATCGAAAAGATTTTTCTGATCTTCGCGATCCGTGTTCAGTCCGTGAGGATTTGGCTTTTGACTACTTCGTTACCTGTGGTGAGATGTAGGTGACGAAATCCTGCTTCGCCAGCAGCTCGAGTTTGTCGATCGAAATGCGACCGATGATCAGTTTCGAAGTCTTGACGTCGAGCACGACTTCGAAGCCGAGCTGTTTGAGTTTGGCGATCACCGCTGGTGATTTCACGGTCAGCCAAACTTGAACTTCGGCTTTTCCGTTACGAATGAATCCTCCTTCGTCAGCGGCGGAGAGAGTCTCTTTCTTGCGCACACGCTCGACCACAGTGAGGACCGAACGGTGCATCTTCGACCGGGGTTCTGTTGGCGTCTCCGCTGGTTCAAGGGTCAGGCGTCCGGCGTTGGTACTCTGAGCGTTGCCTGTTGCCTTCGGCATTGGTGTTGCGGTAGGAGCCGACAGTGTTCCCGATGGACGTGCGTCTCCCGCACCTGTACCACCACCGACATTCCCAGCTTTACCAGGACCAATTCCACCACCTTGACCAGCATTAAGGCCACCAACACCTTGTCGTCGCATCGTTGCCACCGGGGCAGCTCGCCGCGCGTACCAATACTGCGTGACGAACTGTTCCTGTTCTGTACCAGGAATCGGATTAACGCCTGCGGGAACTTCTACCGGCACGTCAATGCGGCGCAACTGACCACCATCCGTTACGATCATCTCTTCGACAGCGACGAAAGATGTGAACTGCGACATAAGCCGGTACTCGATGCCGAGTTGCGTGATCGTATCCTTCAAATCCTGTTTCATGTTTCCACTTTGGGCGCCGGCATAATCACGACTCATCAGGTTATCGATCCGCGCACGTGCCCAAAGCGACGCCAGCACATCGTGCGAGGCCATCGTTTCCGGAAACTCAACCGGAATCTCGCGGACGAAATCGTTTCCAGCAACCTTTCCCTTCAAGCGAATCGTCGCGCGGCCGGCCGAAGAATAACGGCCCTTCAACACAACCGGCTTCGCTCCGAAGAGATCCGGAATTTGTTGCGGATAAACGTCAGCCACCTGCAGACCATTCCAGTCGATCGAGATGTCCGTCAGCAGCGGATTGCGCACACGTTCGTGAAAACGTCGCGCGGCCGCCGATCCATCGTCAGTCAAACTCACGTACTCCACTTCACCGCGCCCGGCTTCGGCCATCTTGTCCAGCAGGAATCGGTTGACTGAACTACCGATACCGAAAGCAAACACGCGCGCATTCTGGTGCTTCTGCACTTCGGCGACGATCTCCATTTCGTTACCGACGTAACCGTCAGTCATGAAGCAAACGATGCGAACGTGTGATTGATCGTCCGATGGTTCGAGCGCCGCTCTGATGGCGGTCATCATTTCTGTGCCACCAGCGCCCTCGCGTGAAGCGAGAAACGACTGCGCCTTTGCCAGGTTCTCTTTGGTCGCGGGAACAGGCCTGGGAAAGAGGATGCTCGTGTCACCTGCGAACGTGATGAGATTGAAAGTGTCAGACGGGTAAAGCGCATCGAGCGCCAGGTTCATCGTCTCCTTCGCCTTCTCGATCGGGAAACCACTCATCGAGCCCGACGTGTCGAGCACGAACACCAGTTCCTTGGGCATGACGTCTGACGCTGTGACCCGCTCGGGTGGCTGAAGGATCATCGTGAAGTAGCCACCTCGATCGGAGCGGTGCGTCAGCAGTGCATCCTGGATTGCTTGTCCCGCTACGTCGTAACGAAGAACGAAATCCTTGTTCGGAATAGTTGTGTCGTCCTTGAGTTTGAGACGCGCGCTGCGTGGATTCGGACGTTGCATGTCAACGCCATGCGATTTCGAAACCACGTCTTCGACGATCAAGCCGGCGTCGAGTGTGACTTCGAGTGAGATGTCGTGACCACTTCTCATACCGGCCGGCGCAACTTTCGGCGTGATGCGGGAGGCGTCGGGAACGCGATCTGTGTCAGGAGCAAATCCGTTACCACGCTGCTCGCCAGTGGGCGCTCCGGGAACGTAGCGTGGTCCAACCACCATCGGGAACACAAATTCGTAAGCGCCGTCCTCGTACTTCAATGTTTCGACGTAGCTAATCGTGATCTTTACCTGTTCACCGGGAAGTATGTTGGCCACTGACTGTGTGAAGATGTTTGGACGTTCCTGATCGAGCAGGCTCGAGACTTTTCCGCTCGACTTTGCCGATTCATAAACCGCTCTTGCTTCCTCACGCGGCAGAATCTTTCCCTTCACGGTGCGCGAACCGATGATCATCGTCATGTCATCGACGGCGGCGTTTTGCGGCAGCGGAAAGGTGTAGACGGCCTCGATCTTCTCTTTAAAAGTATTCTCAAACTCCTGCGTGACTACGACGCGCGAAATGAAGCCGGTGATTTCGGCCTTCACGTCGGTGTGTTTGAGTGGACAGGCCGACTTCGCTTTTCCTTTTGCGTCCACTGCGATTAGCGAGCCCGCGGTTTCGCCGGTCTGTGCTAACGCGGGCGTTTCTGAAAGGTAAAAGGCGAGAAAGACCGGCACGGCAAGAATGCTGAGTGAAAGTATCAGCAGGGATTTGGGAAACAACCTTCTGTCCATGGTTCCTCCTGGTGTGTTTTTAGAACCCGATTACCAGCCCCTGTTCCCTTTTGTTGAAGAAAGAACGCACGGGGCTGTCGGACTTGCATTTCTTTATCCACAGATTACACAGATTCAATACAGATTGAAGTTGTACTCCAACTGCATAGCCACCGACACTGGCCGTCCATCTTTTTTGGCGGGCTCGAACTTTATCTCACGCGCGGCGGCTATGGCGCGTTCCGTTAATCCGAACGGCAGTGCGTTTAGTGCCCGTATTTGGACAACTTCACCCGAACTGGCGAACACGGCACGCAGCATCACTGTGCCGGAGATGTTATTGCGGCGAGCTTCCTCCGTGTATTTCGGTTCAGGCTTTGATAACAGACGCGCCTTCTGTTCGACATCGTTTGAGCGAAGAACTCTGCCGCCGACGCCGCCTGCTCCGCCACCACCACCCCCACCTATACCTCTTGAGTCGCCGCCGATGTTTCCGTCTTTGCCTCGACCATAGCCTGGGCCATCACCTTCGCCAATTCCCAATCCATTGCCGGTTCCCATTCCGTCTCCCTCGCCGGGACCTTTCGACTCCATTTCAGAAACCGACGTCGGATTACCGTAAACAGGAGCTTTGAGATCCTTCCAAAGGGCAGGATCGAAATCGATGCCTGCGAGCGGAAGCGCCGGAGGATTGACTGGCGGACGTGTTGGTATTGCGGCAAAGACGTCAGAAGGTGGCGGCACTTTACCGGTCTGCTCAGGTAACGGAGTGCGATCGCCTCCGCCGCCTCCACCTCGCGCGGGTTTAAGCTTTGGCGCAGAGCCTTCACCACTACCGTCGTTGAATCCAACGCGCCCTTGTCCGCCTATTCCAATCGTGTCTGTTTGCGGACGGAGATCAAAGTAGACAAAGTCGACCGATGAGTCCTGTTCCTCTGCTGCAACGTCAACTCTCGATCCGGCAGATCTCTCAAATAGCAGCACGGCGATCATGACAAAGGAGACCGCCACGATGGCCGCAAGAAACGAGCACACCATGTTCGGAGCAGTAATCAAATTCTTCAGCCCGCGCGACAGATCTCGAACCGACCGTTTCGTGAACATGATCGGGTCCTTGTTGCAGTCGATCCATGTTTGTTTGAGTTCGGTCCGTAGAAATGAGATCTGAAGGGCGAGTCGTCTTATCAGGACTCGATTATCGATTATGGTTGGTTGGTATACGTAGTCTCGTCTGTTAGAGGAGTGGGCAGTATTCATCGGAGGATCTCCTTAGCCTGTAAGCACACTTCGAGCGGCGAACAAACCTGATGTTTGCTCGTGGTCGGCGGAAAGGCTTACAAAAAAAGTCGAAACGGTGATGCCGGCCAAGAGAAGATCTGCCGGCGCGGGGAGCCTCTAAAGCTGTGTTACCGAAACCAGTGAAAAGGTGACGCTACTGAGGAGACGAATTTCGCGATTGTGATGACGGCCCGCCTGGTTAGGATGCTTATTTGATGTTATTGAAAAGTTTTGTCGCGCGCGCGGGATCGATGCGCTGGAGAATTCGATACTGCTCGAGCACGCCGTTTCGGTTTTTCAAGGCGAAGTATGACATGCCCAGGTTGTAGTGGGCCGATGCGTACCCAGTTTTCTGCCTGATCGCCGTCTGATACTGCTGCACTGCTTCTGCGTAACGGCCCAACTGATGAAGTGCATAGCCCCATTCGTTGTAGGCTTCAGCATAGTTGGGCTGGACTTGAGTCGCTTTGCGAAGCTGCTCGACCGCTTCTGCGTAACGTCCGAGGTCGTTGTAACACCAGCCAAGGTTGTACAAGGCGACGGCGTTGTTGGGCCTTAGATCGAGACCTTGTTTGTAAGCCTTCGCCGCTTCCGGGTACTGCTTGGTGTTGTAGAAATAGACGTCGCCGAGGCCGAGATATGCCAGGCCGTAGTCAGGCTTCAAACGAACGGCTTCCTGATAGGCCAGGATCGCTTCGCTGTTGCGGTTGAGGTGGCGGAAGGCGTAACCGAGTTCGTTTTGCGCCTCAGCATAGCCCGGTCGGTAGGAGATCGCGGTCCGCAGAGTCTTGATCGCTTCGAGATAGTTCTTTTGATCGTTGAGAATCCATCCGATCTCATAATGCGCCGCTGGGTAGTTGGGCTGGAGTCGAACGGTTTCGTTGAAAGCGACTAGCGCTTCAGCGAAACGATTCAGTTTTAGATAGGAATAACCCAACTCGAAATGTGCGGCTGCGTAGTTTGGTTGCAACGCGATGACGCGTTTCATGGGATCGATCGCTAACTGGTAATTTTCGAGTTCGTTTTGGATCCATCCGATGCGATAGAGTGCGGCGCTCATCGAGGGATTGAATTGCGCGGCCCTCATGTAAGCATCGAGCGCTTCTGTATGTTTCTTGGCGTTGTATAGTGTCTCGCCCTGTTGGTAATACGTCTCGGCGCTTGCTACTGCTGCTCTTGTTGGAGTGGTTACGGGTGTGGTGGCTGGCGTTGTCGCTGGAGTCGTTGGCCGCTTAGCTGACGCGGGAGTGGTCCTGCGGCGCGCCGGGCTGCTCGTTGCTGGTTTGTTTGTTGGTTTAGTCGACTTGCTTGACGAACGTTCGGTACTGCCGCCGATCATTCCACCGCCAGTGACTCCACCCTCGTGCTGACCCAACGCAACGGTTGCGCTGGCTAATATTAATGCGGTGAACAGACAGATAACTCGGAGGCGGTAGGGGATCAGCATCACGTTTCTCCTGCGGCTTGAATGGAAGCGCCGGAATGCGCGCGGAGGTGATTATAGTTCTGAACGCGCTTCGGTGTGAATGGAGTTTGGAGATTGAAGTTGGGCGACTCCCTGGAGTGCGGCGGCTTGACGCCGC
>JBIOVO010000055.1:0-5955 GCA_044867735.1 Pyrinomonadaceae bacterium
CCGCGCCGTAAATCAACACGCGGCGTCCGTTTTGTTTCGAAACCGTGGGCAGTAGTTGTCGAAACAGCTTGAACGCCATGCGGCTGCCGGCGAGGAACAGGAACATCAGCACCGCGTCGATCACGAACACCTTGCGCGAGTAGCCTTCAAAACGAAACATGAACAGCACAAGCAACAAGCACGCAACCGAACTGAGCACCACCGCTTTGCCGAACACGATCAGGTCACTCATGCTCGTGTAACGCCAAAGCCCGCGATAAACGCCCATCACCAAAAACACGGACATCTTGATGAAAACCAGCACCGGCAACGTGCGGATGAATAGTTGCCAGGCAGGGCTTGAAGGCGGGAAGTTGATCGCGTAAGCGCTCCAGTAAGACAGTATGATCAAAACGACATCGAGCAACACCTCGAAGATGCGGCGCTTGTAAGAAACGTCGATCAGAAACGCATAGAGCGGCTTCTCTTTCAGCGCCATCTCCTCTTCGTTGGTGTCGTAGACCTTGACTCCGGCGAGGTAGACGCCGACCAACGTGAGCACAATCGTGAAGCCCGCGATCGAGGCGAGGCTCACGTCGAGCCGCGTTCGTTGGACCATGATCGCGAGCAGACCCGAGAGCGCGGCAAAGCCGTAGAGCATCACGACCGCATATCGCTCCGACATTCCGAGCGCGACGAGTCGATGTGACGTGTGGTCGCGACCGCCCTGCGAAGCCGCACGGCCTGAGAGCTTGCGCAACACAGTCACGAAAGTGGTATCGAAGATCGGAATGAAGAGCACCAGGATTGGAACCGCAAGCACCGGGAGAAAACTTCTCGACCGCCCGCCGCTGACATTGATCAAGGCAGAACTCGCCAGAAAGAACCCGACAAACATCGAGCCGCAGTCGCCCATAAAGATCGATGCGGGATTGGAGTTGAAAACCAGAAACCCGAGCAGGCCGCCGGCGAAGATGACCATGATCAGCGCTTCCGTGTACTGACCCGTGTTCACGAAGCTGAGCGCCAGAAATCCGGCGGCGATGATCGCGATGCCGGACGCGAGACCGTCCATGTTGTCGAGCAGGTTGATCGCGTTGGTGATTCCGATCAGCCAGAAGATGGCCAGCGCCATGTTCAAAAGCACCGAACCGGTCCATGGCAGCGTCAAACCGTAGTAGACGACGAACGCCGCGCCGAGGACTTGTCCGATTAGTTTCTGGTACGGCTTGATGTGAATGATGTCGTCAACGAGTCCGACGAGAAATAGAAATGTGCTGGCCAGCAGGATGTGGGTGCCGTAAATAGTGTCGGGGGCAAAAACCAGCGTGGTGATGACGACGGAGAGCCAGATCGCGACGCCGCCTAGCATGGCAGTGGGCTTCTTATGCCAGCGATCGGTTTTCGGAACCGCCACAAACCCGAAGCGCCGCGCAAACGTGCGCACCAAAGCCGTGAATACGAGAGCTAGACAGAATGCTGCGGCAACCGCCAGGAAGGTACGCGGGCTAAAGGGCATATGCGGGATGAAAACTATTCGATAAACGAGGGCAACGCAAGCCCGAAAATAGAAGACCTCACGCAAAGCCGCAAAGGCGCAAAGGAAGACGCAAAGGAAGACCTGCCGCTGCCAGAGGTCCTAACTTTGCGCCTTTGCGACTTTGCGTGCGAAAACCTCCCTGGGCGCTACTAGCCCACCGCCCCGCGTCGTCCAATTTGATAATCCACCACGCTCTCCAATATCCCGTCGAGGCTCATCTCGGGGCGGAAGCCGACGAGTTCGCTGACCTTCGAAATGTCAGGCACGCGGCGCGGCATGTCTTCAAACCCCTCTTCATACGCCTGGTCGTACGGAACGAAAACAATCTCCGAATCTGACTGTGTGAGCTCTTTCACCCGTTGCGCCAGCTCCAGAATCGAAATCTCCACATTCGACCCGATGTTGAAGACCTGCCCAACCGCATCACTGTGAGCCATGAGTTTGATCAACGCACCAACAACATCGCCGACGTATCCGAAACACCGGCTCTGCTTCCCATCGCCATAGACAGTGATCGGCCGCCCCGCCAACGCCTGCTTCACGAAAGTCGGAATCACCATGCCGTACTGCCCTGTCTGCCTCGGACCAACGGTATTGAAGAGCCGCACTACAATCGTCGGCAACTTCTTCTCACGCCAGTAAGCGAGCGCCAGAAACTCATCGATGGCTTTCGAACACGCGTAACTCCAGCGTCCTTTGGTCGTCGCTCCCATCACGAGATTCCCGTCTTCACGAAACGGCACGTCGGCACTCAAGCCGTAGACCTCAGATGTTGAAGCGATCAAAACCTTCTTCTTCTTTTTATTAGCTAACGACAGGATGACTTCAGTGCCACGCACGTTCGTCTCGATAGTGCGCACCGGACTCTCCACGATTAACTTCACGCCAACCGCCGCCGCGAGGTGAAAAATAACGTCACACTGATCCACCAGCTCGGCAGTTACCGGATGGTTGTGGACCGTCTCGATTGTGTAATGAAACCGTGGATTCCCTTTGAGGTGCCGGATGTTTTCAATCGTGCCGGTCGAGAGATCGTCGATGATATAAACCTCGTCGCCGCGCTTCAGGTAAGCGTCCGTCAAATGTGATCCGATAAAACCGGCACCGCCTGTGATGAGTACTCGCAATCGTTAACTCCTTATGAGAACTTCTGCATGCGAATCCGCGGTTCGTCCGCGGTCCATTAACTCGCCGTACAACCCCTTGATGTCTTCAAACAACCGTTCCTTTGAGTAGTTTACTTCGACAAACTCCAGACCACGCTCACCTAACTCCTGCCGCAGCGATCGGTCGCGAATGATCCGGCTCAACGCTGCAACAAACGCCTCTTCGTGGCCGGCTGGCACGCCGATCCCGCGCCGGCAAACTCTGTACGGGCCATCTTCAGTGACCTCGCCGAGCAAATCAACAACACCGCCGACACTCGTCGCCACCACCGGCCTTGCATTGGCCATCGCCTCGATCAGCGTCAGCGGCGTGCCCTCGTTTCGAGACGTGAGGGCCACGACGTCGAGTGCAGGATAAAAATACTCGGGATCCTTCCTTTCGCCGACGAAGATTACATCCGCATCGAGACCGAGCTCCTCTTTCTGTTGTTCGAGACTCTCTCGCATCGAACCGTCGCCGATGATGATAAAACGCACGTCGCCCTGGCGGCGGCAAGCCGGGTCAATCGCCTTCAACCGCGCCACGACGTTGAGAAACATCTGATGGTTCTTGATCTCCGTCAAGCGGCCCACGATGCCCACGAGAATGGCGTCGTCGTGGATGTAAAGCTCCTGGCGGAATCGCGCTCGCCGCTCTGCGTGATCGGCGAAAATGCCGAGATCCAAACCCAACGGAATGACCTTAATCTGGCTGGGACGGCCGACGCGAAACGTCTCACCGATCTCGAGGCTCTGTTGTTTACTGACAACTATCAAACGATCCGTCACAAGCTTCGCCAACAGTCGCTCGATCAGGAGAAATAGTTGTGTTCGCCCGCGTCCGTAATAACTGTGAAATACGTGACCGTGATACGTGTGTACAAACTTGCAGCGACGCGGCTTGCCCACGAGGGTTCCAAACGTGAGCCAGCGATATAGAAAACCTGCGACACGTCCGACGGTGCCTGCCTTGGCAGTGTGCGTGTGCACGATGTCGGGCTTCACTTCCTTGAACAAGCGAAACAGTTTCCAGACGGTGACCGCGTCGTTCAAAGAGATCTCGCGGCTCATCTCGTGGATGTAACGCGGCATCACGTCCAGCTCGTGCGCGAAGTAACTCATGTCGCCCTCGCCTTCAGGGACTTTTCCGGCGACGAGCAGCGTGTCGAAACCTGCTTCGCGTAAACCTGCGGTCAACCATGCGACGTGCTTCGCTGGACCACCGACATTCAGCCGCGCGATGATCCTGATTACCTTGGTAAGCCTTACGTCTGACACTTCGTAACAAAAACCTATCCACAGATTACACAGATTGATCCGGATTAATCCGTGTCATCTGTGTTATTAGTTTCCATCCGAAAGATGGTGTCGCCGTCATTCTCGTGCCGGATCTCATCAACCTCGTCTTTCCGTCCGGTCCCACGATAGAGCCGGTTCGGACAGTTGATCACGATCCCTTCAACCTCTCCGACGTTCTGATATGCGTGCACCACTCCAGCAGGCACCAGCACCGACACCGGATTGTCCTGTCCGACCACGACCGTCTTCACACAACCAAACGTTTCCGAACCCTCTCGATTGTCCCACATCCGCAACCTGAAATTTGATGGACCGATAAAACAGAACAGATCCGCCTGGTCGAGGTGTTCGTGAGGCCCGCGCGTGATGCCTGGATTCGTGGCCGAGATATACGACATTGCCGGAAAATACTCTTCAGCGAGATCGTCCTTGCGAAAAATCTCCGCTAACCATCCGCGAGGATCGTTGGACTTTGTCAGCTTGCGAATAACAACTCCCTGTATCTCGCCTTCTCTAAAGCTGTTGGGCATTTGCAGCTACCTCTCGAGATTCGAAATACATTTTGTTCGCTCCGGTTTCGGCGACGAGGTTCGAAGCCCGCAACAGACTCTCGAACGTGCCCGCGTCGGTCCACCATCCTTGCAACTCTTCCCACGTCATCGCGTCGCGCGCGATGTAGGCATTGTTAACGTCAGTGATTTCTAACTCGCCGCGCCCGGAAGGTTTCAGAGATCGAATGATGTCGTAAACACCTTCGTCGTACATGTAGACGCCGATCACCGCGTACTCCGACTGTGGCTTGAGCGGTTTCTCGTCGATACTGATAACGCGATTGCCATCGAGGCGCGGTACACCAAAGCGCTGCGGATCCGGAACCTTCTTCAACAGGATCTTCGCGCCGCCGCCTTGTTTGCGATAGGCCTCGACGGCCGAACGAATGTTGCCTTCGATGATGTTGTCGCCGAGGACGACGCAAACGGGTTCGTTCGCCGCGAAGTGTTCCACGAGCGAGAGTGCTTCCGCGATGCCGCCTTCGCCTTCCTGGTACGTGTAGTTGAGGTGCTTGAGGCCGAACGCTTTGCCGTTGCCGAGCAAGCGCAGAAATTCGCCGGCGGAATTGCCGCCCGTGACAACCATGATGTCGATGATCCCAGCGTTAACGAGCGTCTGGATCGGGTAATAGATCATCGGCTGGTTGTAAACCGGCAGCAGATGTTTGTTGGTGACGGAGGTTAGCGGACGCAATCTCGTCCCTAAGCCGCCAGCTAGTACGACACCCTTCAAATTGTTCCTCCTTAGGCCACGAAGAGGGTTAACGCCACCAAAAGGCACAAAAAGCACAAATGAGATTTTCTTTCAAACATGCTTTGGATGGCGCGACTTATCTCGTGGCGAAGACTTTAAGTGAATCGCCGAGCCGACTGATATTAAGAAGACCGTTTGCGATCTCTTTTACTACTCTGCGCGGGCGGCTCTTCATCAAACTCTCGTTCAACTGGTAACCCGTCGAAACTCGATCGAAATGCTGATCCACGGTTTTAGGTGCGTCTTTCTGGCCACCGAACGCGTGAAAGATCTCCATCGGGTTCCCGCCCGTGGTCCGAATTCGTAGTTCGCGAAAACCAGCTTCGCGCAACAACGCCTTCAGACCAGCGACTGAGAATAGCTGTAGATGTTCCGGCGGCCAAACGCAGCGCCACTTGATCCCCAACACACGGGCCGAGAGACCGCGGCCGTGCGGAGTCGTCGTCCAAAAGAGTCCCCCCGGACGAAGCACGCGCGCAACTTCCTGCAAAAGCAAACGCGGATCAGCGAGGTGCTCCAGAATCTCCGCTGCCGTTACCACGTCAAAGTGCTGCGCAGGAAAGTTTGCCTTCTGGAGTTCGCCGTGAAACCCCTCGAAACCAAGTTCACGAATGTGCTTGATCGAGTTGGCCGACACATCGACGCCGTACGCATCCCAACCATTCTTTCCCGCCGCCTGCAAAAGAT
>JBIOVO010000056.1:0-31156 GCA_044867735.1 Pyrinomonadaceae bacterium
GTTGGCGCCGACGTCGTTGATAAACAAGCGGCCGGTTCCGGGTTGAAAAGCAAACGTGAACGGGTTGCGCAAACCCAGCGCCCAAATCGAGCGATTGTTTCCGGTCGCAACGTTGAAAAACGGATTGTCAGTTGGAATGGTGCCGTTTGAATTGATGCGCAGCACCTTTCCGAGCATGTTGCCGAGCGTTTGCGCGTTGGAAGTCGTGGCATTCTCACCGGTGGCTATGTACAACTTTCCATCTGGTCCAAAATGGATCGCGCCACCGTTATGATTGGTGGCCGAAGTGAGGTTGTCGAGTTCAAGCAGGATGACTTCACTGCCGGGTACGACGACGTCGCCATTCGCCGTAAAGCGACTCACGCGATTGTGTTTCGGAGTGGTGGAAACCGTGTAGTAAAGATAGATGAAATTGTTGCCGGCGAAATTCGGATCGAAGGCGACGCCGAGCAAACCCCTTTCACCGCTCGGATCGACGCTCAACGTCAGAAAAGGCGCCGGCAGCAGCACGCCGTTTTTGACAACGCGCAGGCTGCCGCCTTGCTGGCAAATAAAGATGCGTCCATCAGGCGCGATCTCCATCGCCGTTGGATTTGAAAGTCCGGAAATGGCAGTTTCCGTGAAACCCGCAGGCAGGGTCGCCGCGTAAGTCAACGAAGAAAGAACCGTAATGAGGAAAACGAGTCGTACTAACTGCATGTTGCGCCGCTTGACAACCGAAAATCTTATCCACAGATTACACAGACTAATTCAGTCTGCGCAATCTGTGTAATCTGTGGTTGCTTTACATGCCTTTTCTTGAAGCTCTCAAACTCGCAATCTCCGCAATACTCAGTCATAAACTGCGGTCCTTCCTAACTCTGCTCGGTGTCATTTTCGGCGTGGCCACGGTGATCGTCGTCGTTTCGCTGATTGAAGGCTTCAATAAGTATGTTGACGAGAAGATTGCCGACATCGGCACCAATGCGTTTGCGGTCCAGAAGTACGCGATTGAAGACTTTGCGAGCATTGAGGCCTTAAATTCAGCCAGGCGCCGCAACAAGGACGTTACGCTCGAAGACGTTGAAGCTCTGCGTGAGCGCGGTGGCGCGATTCGGGAAATTGGCGCGAAGGCTGATGGGATGGGCGAAATCAAGTTCGGTTCGAAGAGTTTGTTTCGTGTGCACATCAAAGCCACGACGGCGAACATCGCCGACATCGAACGCCTCGAGGCGCAGGCAGGGCGCTATTTCAACAACAGTGAAGATGGCTCACGGCGGGCGGTCTGTTTTATCGGCTCCGATGTTGCCGACAAGCTGTTTCCTACTATGAATCCGTTGGGCCAGACGCTGCGCGTGGACGCCCGGCCATATCAGGTGATCGGAGTCGCGAAAGAGCTCGGAACCGTTTTTGGGCAAGCGCGCGACATGTATGTTTCAGTTCCATTGTCTACTTTTCTGGCGGCTTATGGATCGCGGCGGAGCTTAAGTCTCAGTGTTACTTCGGCGAATCCGCAAAGTTATCAGGATGCGATCGACGAAGCGCAGGTGGTGATGCGCACGCGGCGCAGGTTGCCGCCGAATGAAAAAGACAACTTTGGGATCGTTACTCCGAAGGCGATCAACGAACTTCGCGACAAGATCTTCGGGACGATTCAGATTGCGGCGGTCGGCGTGACTTCGATCTCGCTCGTGGTTGGTGGAATCGTGATCATGAACATCATGCTGGTGAGCGTCAGTGAACGGACGAAAGAGATCGGGATCCGCAAGAGCATCGGGGCGCGACGCAGTGATATTGTGAAACAATTTCTGGCGGAATCGACGATGTTGTCGCTTTGCGGAGGGGCGATCGGGATCACGATTGCTTATCTGCTGGCGAAGCTGGTGGCGGTGCTGACGCCTGTGCCGACCGCTTTGCCGTGGGTGGCGGTGAGCTTTGCGCTGGGTGTGTCGACCCGATTGAGGCGCTCAGATCGGAATAAATGTTTTCACCACAAAGACACGAAGACACAAATTTAACAATGAACTTTGTGTCTTTGTGTCTTAGTGGTTAAGAGAATCATGAAGCTTTTCGGCAGCGGCATTCTCGAGCGTCGGACTGCTGATCGGCGGCATCGGCGTGATGAACATCATGCTGGTGTCGGTGACGGAAAGAACGCGCGAGATCGGAGTACGCAAAGCGATCGGCGCGCGGCGTAGAGACATCGTGGCGCAGTTTCTGATCGAGGCCGGAACGTTAACCGGAGTGGGCGGCATACTGGGAATCATCGTTGGCAGCGGACTCGCGTTGCTTATTCAAACGCTCATGCCGACGTACATTCCGCTCTGGGCGCCGATCGTGGGCTTCGTGGTCTCGGTCGGACTCGGGATCGTGTTTGGTTTGTGGCCGGCGTGGAAAGCAGCGCGACTCAATCCCATCGACGCCCTCAGATACGAATAGTTTTTTGAACCACAAAGGCACAAAGACACAAACTTGATAAAAATTTTCGTGTCTTTGTGTCTTTGTGGTTCAAAAACTGTCTAAGGACCTGGCGCGAAATAGGCCCGGCGCCCGTAAATTTGATACTCAGGATGCCCCTTTACCTCGAAATCGATCTTCCGCCTTTTCCCATCCTGCTCCTTGTTTGAAGGATAGTAACCAACGATATACCGCTGATTAATGTCGGAAAAGATCCGCGCGTAGATCGCATCCGCCTGCGAAGGTGTTTCCAAAAACTCCGTCCACCCGCCCGTCAACGCCGCCACCGGAATCAACGCCGACTGCAATTCAGCTCGATACTGTGCGCTCCATTGAAACTGAGCGTATGAAAACCTTCGCTCATACTCGTCTAACTTCGCCTTCATTCCAGGCCGATCTTTTTCCGGCGTTCGATCGAGTATCTCAGCGTGCCTCGCCTGTAAGTCGGCTCTGGTCTTCTCGACTTGTTCCTCCGGCTTCAGACCTGCCAATTTGATTCCCGGAACGACTGTGTAGATCGTCGCGCGTGACTTCTCCACCGCTCGATACACGTCATCGAGACTAAACAAGGTAACTCTCTCTTTCAGTAACTTCTGTTGTCGCTCGTGAGTGCGTTGCGCCAGCTTAAGATCTTCACCTTGCAGGCCCGGAGGCATCGTCGCCACGACCGCCGGGTTTCTCAGATAGATCGCTTCATCACCGTCAGTTTGAAAGATAATGATTGGTCGCACGTCGTAATCTTCGAAGGCTTCGTTCAAAGTCGCCATGAGCGCGCTGTATTGCATACTGCGCCCGATACGAATAGTGCTCGTGACGATGCGGAAACCTGGCGGACTACTGGTCCGTTCCAACAATGATTGCAGTTTCGTTTTCAACTTCTGCTTGTCGTCGGTGAAATCGAGCAACAGCTCGACGTCGTCAGTGACGATGGCCATCCGGTCGTTTGGTCCGAGTTTATCGACCAGCAATTGCGCCGCAGCGATACTGCTCTTTAAGTAAGGGACCTGGCTCCCGCTGTAATCGATGATCAATACGATCGTGCGCGGAACGTTCGCGTTGCTGCCGAGTTGGAAGTGACCGACGGTTTGCGGTTGACCGTCTTCGACGATCGTGAAGTCGGCGGCGGTCAGGCCTGAAACGCTGGCGCCGTTCTTGTCGAGCACGAGTAGTTCCGTGCTTACGAGGGAAGTGTCGATCCGAACCACGTCTTCATCGGTGAGATCCGTGTTCGGGTTTTTCTCGGACTTGTCTTTGAGCCGTTCGAGGCTTGAGCCGAAGTTTTTGAGTTTTTTGCGTTTAGGGGACTGAGCGAACAGGTTTCCACAGATTACACAGATCACACAGAGCCAAACTATTGATAAGAAAAATCTGTGAAATCTGTGGATGGCTTTACCTCGAAGACAATTCAGCCACGATTTCCTTTACTGCGGCGCGAGCCTCTTCGACCTCTTCGGGTTTGAACGACACGGCGCCGACAACTGCATGTCCACCGCCGCCATAACGCTCGCAGATCTTCGCGATGTTGTGAGTGCGTGGCACGGGCGCCCACGGATTTGAGCCGACCGAGATCTTCGTCCGCTGTGGCCCACGCGTCAGCGCAACGGAGTAAGTAGTCTCGGGATGCAGATAGTAAGGAATGAACTTGTTGAAGCCTTCGTAACCCTCGTCCACCAGATCAAACTGGACCACGCCATTCGCCGACGTCGCTTTCCTTCTCACCGTCTCCAGCGTTTTCAGATGCTGTTTCAGGATCGGCTGGAAACGACGCTGCACCTCCTCGCTCGTCGCCACTTCCTCGAGCGACTTTACCGTCAACTCGCGAATGATCTGCTCGATAAACGCATCGTCCGGATCGGCTTCGATCACCTGCATCAACTGCAACGCCGGCTCTTTCAACTCCACGCACTGCGCCGGCGACTCATAAAGCGCGCCATCGATGACGTGCGCCCAGTGCACCAGCGACGTGATTGGCTCGACGTTGAATCCCCAGCGCTCATGTGCAACATCCGCGATGAACTCAGTACACGACTTTCTGGTCGGATCCAAAAACTTCTGCCCCGACGTATCGGCGCGAAAGTGGGCTTCATCTTCCGGAGTGAGAAAGGCTGACTCGTGATGATCGAACCACCACGTCAGTTTTTCCGAAGCTGCATACTTGAAGTCGACGATGGCGTTCTCGTCGGAGTCGAACATATTGAGGTCAAACAGGTTGCCGGGACGGTGCAGCAATCCGGTGTAATTGACCTCAGCTTCCGGATGGATGCGTTCTTTGTAGAAGCGTGTGAAGGTCGCTGCAGAAGCAACACCATCGAAGCAGTGACCGTGATAAAGGAGGCGAAGCTTCATTTGGGCTTTGGTCTTTGTAGTTTGGCCTTTGTGCTTTGATCCTGGTCCGAATTACAAAGACCAAAGACCCAAGACCAAACAATCAATTCCTGCACGGCTGAATAACGCCCACGGACGTGGTGGGTGGCGCTACTTTCGACGCGATAAACTTATCAACTTCCTCCTCAATCAGTTCACCGTTCACAACCCACGCTGTTTCCGTGAGCACGTCGCCGGTGGCGTTGACCTTGTCGGGTTCGAGAAAGATGTTCCATGGCGAACCCCAGTTGCGTTTGTCGCCGGTGAGCTGGCGGTATCCGTAGTGAGGCGTCTTCAGCTTATCTTCTCTTGATTCTGACTCTGTGACGACCGGATACGGCGGACCATCCTCGCCAAAATAATTGCGGACGTCGGCGCGCGAAGCGTATTCGCTCACACCGATCACCTGAAATCCCTTGTCTTTGTACTTCTCATAAAGCTTGGCGGCAATCGGAGCTTCCTGTTTCCAGTTGCCACACCACGGAGCAAAGTAAACAATCATCACCAGCTTCTTGCCGACCATCAGCTTGCGCAGATCTTCCGGCTTGTCTGTTTTTAGATCCGGGAGTGTCCAGTTCTTGTAATTCACCGTTTTCTCAACGAGCGGCGAATACTCGTGACCGGCTTGAGCACTTGCGATTGCGGGTGAAACAAGCAACGCCAGAATCGAGAGGATTAACAAGTTCTTCATGGTATTACTCCTGAATTACTCGACCGTCTATTTTGCCGCACTCGCCGTCGCGGGCGTTTCGGCAAGCAGCGGCTTGACGGCGGCTTCCCATCCCGCTTTGTCGCGGGCCCCGATGATCTTGTCGCGAATTCGTCCCTGGCGATCGATCAGGTAAGTGGTCGGCAACACCGACTGCGCAAACTTCACTTTCGCATCACTGCCGCCGAGCAACACCTGATATTCAAACTTCGCGACCTGCTCCTGATATGCGTTTACTCCGTCAGCGTCGTCGTCGAGTGACGCACCGACGATCCTCAGCCCCTGTGATTGGAGTTCGTGCTGCAATGCGTTCAGCGCGGGAATCTCTTCGCGACACGGAATGCAGTAAGTGGCCCAGAAATTCAAGAGCACGACCTGACCTTGCAACTCCTTAAGCCGGAACGGCGCGCCGGCAAGAGTTTTGAATTCCACGTCAGGCACCGGCTCAAAACTTGTGTCGGGACGGGCTGCTGAAGGCGCCGGCGGTTTCTGGTTTAGCGATAACCAACCTTCCAGATTTGGAATGTAGGCAATGAACCTTGAATTCGCCAGCAGCGTTGATTGTCCACTCATGACCAGCACGCCTACGAGAATCAGTATGACGCCTGAGATGACCTCAACCTTGTGCAGATGTTTGCGGAAGTTTTTATAGAAGCCGAGAAACTGGTTGATACCCAGGCCCGTCAGCAAGAACGGCACAGCCAGGCCGGCGGAGTAAAAAGCCGACAACACCAGACCGCTGCGCCAGCCGCCGCTGGTTGCCGCCAGGCCGATGATCCCGCCGAGTATTGGTCCGATGCAGGGCGTCCAGCCGGCAGCGAACGCCATGCCAAGCGCCGCGGATCCGAACATACCGCGCGGCTTGTCAGCGGAGAACATTCGTGTGTCTTTGTAAAGTGCTTTGATCTTGAGTAGACCGATCAGTTGCAGACCAAACGCGATGATTACGAGACCGCCGATGATTCGCACCAACGGGTTGCTCGTGATCGCTGAGCCGACGAGGCCGGCAGTGGTTCCGAGGAGCAGGAAGATGACTGACAGACCGGCGTTGAACGCGAGCGAGTTAAGGATCACCGCGCGGCGGTTGCTCGTTCCTTCTTTTAGTCCCTCAACACTGACGCCGGAGATCAGTGAGATGTAGCCGGGAACCAGCGGTAGTACACACGGCGACAGAAACGAAAGTATGCCGGCTACAAATGAAATTGCGATTTGGACTGTAATTCCCTGTTCCATTTCTTGTTATTACCAATTTGAACCACAGATCTGCACCGATAAAACACGGATCAGAATCCGTTTTCATCCGTGAAATCTGTGTTCACTCTTCTTCTACCAACTTCTTGATCAACTCTCCCAGCAGCTCGATTTCATCCTGGCTGGTTCCGACTGAGATGTAGCGCACCACACCTTTACGATCGATCAGGAACGACGTCGGAATCGAGAACACGCCATAGTTGAATTCGTTCTTGTTCGAGCCGGAAACTGCAAACCCGTAGGGGAGGCGATTTCGTTTTCGAAAGTCGCGCAGATAAACGATCTCTTCTTCCGGAGTCAGTCGCTTTTGATCACCATGACCATAGTACTTGGTCGCGCCCAGGATCACGAGTCCCTTGCCCTTGTACGCCGCGTGCCACCGCGAGATAGCCGGCAGCGTGTACTGGCATGGACCACACCAGGGCGCCCAGAAATCCAGCAACACTACTTTCCCACGCAAGTCGGCCAGTTTCACGGGCTGCTGTTCGATCCACTGCTCGACATCAAGCTCCGGCAACTCCGCTTTCGACGACACCCAACTGTTATCGAAAAGTCGATCCGTTTCCACCGACGGATTTAGCCGCTCCAGGCGGACCGTCGCATCTCTGTAAAGAGTCGCTGAAGGCAGTTGGATTGCGAGGCGGCGCAAGTCACTCATTGCGTCGGCCGCTCGATACCCCTGGTTCGACTTCAGATACGCATCGGCCATCATGAGCGTTGACTTCAGCAACATCTCATCGCGTCTGAAGACTTCACCTTTGTTCGTATCTATAAATGCCTTCGCAGCCTTCAACATCTCCGACGCGTGCGTGGCCATCGACGTGTAGTCCTTGGCGCGTGAATAGGCGTCGGTAATAAGAATCTCCATACGGTAACGATCGTCAGGGTTCTGCGGCTGATGTCGCGCGTATGCCTCAACCGCAGCATTTGCTTCCGCCAGCAGATCCTTCTTGACCGCGTAAAGCACGACGACGTTGCGTGCCGCTTGTGCCTTCTGTCCGTCGGGATCGTCCTTCAACATTCGACGCATCGCGACGAGCGCTTCATCCGCGTTGCCGGCGAGGTGATAAAGCATGCCGAGGTAGTAAAGATCGTCAGCGCTGGAAGGTGAACGAGCCTGGAGAATGGCCGCATTCTTCAGCGCCAGATCCTTCTGCTCGCGTTTGGTTTGCTCCTCGAGCTTCGGATCAAACGGCAGCTTTCGCTGATTGAACTCCTGAAACTTGCGTCCGAGGTACCCGTTCGCGTCTTCGAATAACTCCTGCGCCGGTCGCTTGTCCGCCTTGGAGTCTGTTTTAACGAGCGGAGCGAGACCCTGCGCAAACGTAGACGTTGACGCCAAAAGTATCAGCAGGAGGCTGGATCGAATTACGGATAACATCTTAAACAGACGCGACTGGGCGAGACGCCACTGGCCGGTTCCGTAGAGTTTCACGCCCGCGGCCGGGCCTGAAAGGAACCAGCAAAGGGGAGGCGGCACCTGCGACGATGGCTTCTGAAATCAACTCGCCCGTTAAAGGCGCGAGTAGGATTCCGTTCCGGTAATGCCCGGTTGCAAAAAACAGCCCGTCAATTTCATCACAAGCACCCAGTACAGGCAAACCGTCAGACGAGCGCGGCCGCAGACCCGACCACGTATCGACAATCGGGAGGCCCGAAACGGAGGGCGAGATCTCGCGTGCATGCTCGAGAATCGAGCTGATTCCGCCAGCGGTCACTTGTTTTGCAAAACCCGCGTTCTCGCTGGTTGACCCAGCCAAAAGCCGGCCATCCTGGCGCGGGACGATGTAGCCGCGCGGACCGCAGATTACGTGACGGGTGAGCTGTGGCTTCGCTTCGAGACAGACCATCTGCCCGCGAACCGGTTCGATCGAGAGTGTCGGAGGCAGGTGTTGAATGAAACCGGACCACGTTCCGGCAGCGATCACGATGCGCAAACAACTGATGACGCCGCGGCTCGTTTGCACGCCAGTCACACGGTTTCCTTCGGTTATCAAACCGTCAACGTTTGTTTCAGTCAGGATCGTCGCGCCAAGTTTGTTTACGCTGTTGGCGAGGGCGTTAAGCAAACGCCGATTCTCGACCTGGATATCGTTCGGAAATCGCAGCGCGCCGAGCGTTGAGTTTGAGATACACGGTTCGAGATCGCGTGCTTCGGCGGCGCTGAGGATCTCGACAGCCAGACCAGCACGCGTTTGCCAGTCGTACCGCTTCTCGATCTCTTCCTGGTCGTGTTTGCTGAGGGCGAGGTAGAGTGTGCCGGTGGTGTCCAGTTCGACGTCGATTCCGGTCTCGTCGAGCAACGCCGCGGCGAATGAGGGATAGAGATCGCGGCTACGACATGCGAGGGCGAAGAAATCGTCAGCAGCATCGGCCTCGACTTGCGGAAGCAGCATTCCGGCAGCCGCGAATGACGCTTCCGTGCCAATTGCCCCCCTCTCGATCAAACACACATCACTCACGCCGCGCAGCGCGAGCGCACGCGCGATCGTTAGACCAATAATGCCGCCGCCGATGACGACAACGTCCGCCGATTGCTTCATCAACCCCCTCTTGTTGTCAGCCACGCTCCAAAGCTTTATTCTTGCCAACAAAGCGCAAAGACCCAAGACCAAAGACCAAAGATCATTTGAAAATGCATCCTATCACACTGATTCCAGGCGACGGCATTGGCCCCGAAGTAGCCTCCAACGTAGTTCGAATAATCGAAGCATCCGGTGTCGACGTTCAATGGGAAACCCATTACGCCGGCGCTCAGGCGCTCGAGAAATTCGGCGAAACGCTGCCGAAAGATCTGCTCGACTCGATTCTGCGAAACAAAGTCGCACTTAAAGGTCCGATCACCACTCCTATTGGTAAAGGATTCACTTCAGTCAACGTCGGACTGCGCAAGACGCTCGATCTTTATGCGAACCTCCGTCCCGTGCGTGCGTTGCCGAATGTGCCGTGCCGTTATCCCGAACTCGATCTCATCGTCGTTCGCGAGAACACGGAGAGTTTGTATGCGGGTTTGGAACACGTGGTGGTGCCGGGAGTTGTCGAGAGTTTGAAGATCATCACCGAGAAGGCGTCAACGCGTATCGCGCGTTTCGCTTTCGATCACGCGCGTAAGGAATCGCGCAAGAAAGTGACGGCGGTCCACAAGGCCAACATCATGAAGTTGTCGGATGGTCTGTTTCTCGACTGTTTTCGCAAAGTCGCGGCGGACTATCCGGAGATCACTGCTGACGACAAGATTGTCGATAACGCGTGTATGCAACTGGTGATGCGGCCTGAACAGTTTGACATCATGCTGTGCGAGAACCTCTATGGCGACATCGTCTCGGATCTCTGCGCGGGTCTGGTTGGAGGTTTGGGGCTAGTGCCGGGTGCGAACATCGGTGAGAAAGGTGCGGTGTTTGAAGCTGTGCACGGTTCCGCGCCTGACATTGCCGGCCAGGGTATCGCGAATCCGACGGCGCTGCTGCAATCGGGGATATTGATGCTGCGTTACATCAATGAACGCGAAGCCGCGGATCGCATTGAGCAGGCGATGCTCGCTGTGTTTGCTGAAGGCAAAGTGCGAACTCGCGATATCGGCGGGACGGCGAAGACCGCGGAGTTCGCGGATGCGATCATTCAAAAGATGAATTAACCACGGATCATTAATTCCTCAATCTCTTCGGCGTGTTTCGGCACTTTCGTGGTCAACACTCGCGGTCCGTTGTTGGTGCACAAGACATCGTCTTCGATTCGCACCCCGATTCCCAGGTACTTCTCCGGCACGTCCTTCGTTTCGGGCGAAACATAAATCCCCGGCTCGACAGTCATCACCACACCCGGTTCGAGCGCACGTGATTCCTGGCCGTAGTAGTAACGACCCACGTCGTGCACGTCGATGCCAAGCATGTGTCCGAGCCCGTGCATGTAAAACTGCTCGTACTTCTTTTCTTTGATCAACTCTTCAGGTTTGCCTTTGAGCAGTCCCAGCTCAACCATGCCTTCCGTTAAGACTTCGATCGAGTGTTGCTTTAACTGATCGTGCGTCGTTCCCGGACGCACCAGCTCCACACAAGCCATCTGCGCCTTCAACACGAGATCGTAAATCTCGCGCTGCGCAGGGGAGTAACGGCCATTGATCGGGAAAGTGCGCGTGATGTCTGACGCATAGCCTTTGTACTCCGCGCCGGCATCAAGCAGTAACAAGTCGCCGTCGCGAAGCTCACCATCGTTGTTGATGTAATGCAGCACCGTCGCGTTTGGGCCACCGCCGACGATCGACGTGTACGCAGGACCAGCGGCGCCGTGTCGCCGGAAGACCTGTTCGATCAGGGCTTCGATCTGATACTCCTGCATCCCGGGCCGCACTGCTTTCATCGCTTCACAATGCGCTTCGGCAGCGATGTCGGCCGCAGCCTGCATGATCTCCAGTTCGTCCGAACTCTTTACCACGCGCATCTCGTGGATGATCGTCGCCGGATCGATGATGGTCTGTGGCGGATGAATCGGTTTGCGATTCAACGAGCGCATCCGGCCGATCTCCTTGATGATACGGTCATCGAGATCTCGATCGACGCCGAGACGGTAATAAAGCACGTCTGCGCCGTCGAGAAACTCAAACAGCTTTGCGTCAAACTCCTCGGCCGGAAAGGCTTCAACCGCGCCGAAGTCACTCCTGGCGCCCTCGACACCCGCACGCCGACCATCCCAGATTTCCCGCTCGGGATCTCTCGGCCGCACAAACAACGTGTACTTCGGGTCAGTTTCCGGACGAATGATGGCCAGTGAGTCGGGTTCTTCAAAGCCGGTCAGGTAGAAGAAGTCTGAGTCCTGCCGGAAACGAAAATGCGTGTCGTTTGAACGCCGCGTGTCGTGTGCGCCGGGAATAATGGCTACGGACTTGGGAGCCATGCGTCGCATAAACTCCTTAAGCTGGGGTCTAATCATTCAAGCTCTCCTCGCGTCTGGGTTGCGGGCTGATTGTACCTGACTGCACAAACAGAACCGAGCGCGGTAGCGCCGGGTCAACCCTGGCGTTAAGCGCCCAGCAAGGTAGTTTGACCCGGCGCTACCGGGCTCGGTTCTGTATAATCTGCGTCGATGAGTACTCAGACCATCTCGGCGCCACCGCGCGAAATCGTCAAAGTCGATCCGTCCACCGGCGACGAGATCGGCCGCGTGCCTTTGATGGATGCGTCTGACATCTCGACCGCCGTTAGTAAGGCGACAGCCGCCCAGCCTGCCTGGGCCAAACTCTCTTACAGTGAACGGGCGCGGTTCATTCTTCGTGCCCGCGAAGTCGTCCTCGCACAACTCGAAGAGATCGCCAAACTGATCTCGCGTGAAACCGGCAAACCGGTAACCGAAGCAATCTCGATGGAGGTCGTTCCCACACTCGACCTCATGCACTACTTCTCCGAAAACACGCATCGCCTTTTGGACCGAAAGCGGATCGACATCGGCCAGTATGGCTTGATGGGCCGGCAGTCTTACGTCGTCTACAAGCCGCTCGGAGTAGTCGGAATTATCTCGCCCTGGAACTTCCCATGGGCGACGCCGCTCGACGAAGTTGTTATGGCGTTGATGGCCGGCAACGCCGTGATCGTGAAACCGAGCGAGTTGACCCCATTCTCGGCTCTGAAGATTGGAGAGATATTCAAGCAGGCGCAACTGCCGGAAGGCTTGCTCGAGATTGTTACCGGTGATGGGTCAACCGGCGGCGCACTCGTCGAAGCCGGAGTGGACAAGATCATGTTCACTGGAAGCGTCAACACCGGCAAACGCGTGGCTGAGGCTGCCGCCAAACACCTGACTCCGGTCGTGCTCGAACTCGGCGGCAAAGATCCGATGATCGTTTTCGAGGACGCAAAACTCGAGAACGCGGCCCGCGCGGCGATCTGGGGTGCGTTCTGCAACTCCGGTCAGGCCTGTGCCTCGATCGAGCGTTGCTACGTGCATGAATCGATCGCAGATCAGTTCATCGAGCTCGTCGTCAAAGAAACTCTTCTGCTCAAGCAGGGCAAGTCACTGACGGACGCGATCGATATCGGCGCGATGACGAATGAGCGGCAGTTGCAGATCGTCGAGGATCACGTCAGTGATGCGGTCGCAAACGGGGCAAAGGTACGGGCCGGAGGTCACCGCCTGGACGACTCGAACGGCTGGTTTCACGAACCAACCGTCGTGACCAACGTCGATCATTCGATGAAACTGATGCGCGATGAGACATTCGGTCCCGTGTTGCCGATCATGACTTTCAAGACGGAAGAAGAGGCAATCAGGTTGGCAAACGACAGCGTTTACGGTTTGACGGCCAGCGTCTTCACGGGCGACATCGGTCGCGGCAAGCGTGTGGCTGAACGGATTGACGCCGGAACCGTGATGATCAACGAAGTTGTTTACACGCACGCCGTGGCGCAGACACCCTGGGGCGGAGTAAAAAACAGTGGTTATGGCAGAACTCACGGCCGCCTTGGATTACTCGAACTCGTTTCACATCAACACATTCACGTCAATGCTATGCCTGGCTTTGCCGACGTCTGGTGGTTTCCGTACACCACGAAAGCGGGCGAACTCTTCCGCGAGTTTGCGAAGCGCTTCACGACCGGCTCCGTGCTGAAGTCGTCGCTTCTCATGCCAAAAATTCTGCGCCGGCTGCTCTACCCGCGAGAATAAAACCTCAGATTCAACCCGCTGAATGGCAGCTTTCTACGGATTTACATAGTGGATGGACGTTGCTATACTCCGCTTCCTCCCAAAGTACTATTACATCTCGTAGCTCAACCAGCCCTGAATTCTGGAGGATCGTTTGTGAAAAAACTCTATGCGTTACTTTTGACGGTAGTACTGTGTGCGGTCAGCTCAATGCCTCTGACGGTTGTCCAGGCTCAGAGCGATACGGCCCTGCGGCATCGAGCTGAAATCAGTTTCCCCGTTCACCAGGACAAGACAGCCAAACCGTTGCGCGAAATGTTCGATACCGGCGAGAAGGCGAAGCCCGCTCGCGGTGGAAGAGATTTCGAGCCAGGCCGGCCGCAACCAGTCGAAAACTCCAACCGGCCCTTTACTGATCCCCTCGCGGACAAGAGCGTGGCCGCCACTTCCGCAGCGCCTGTGATCGCAGCTTCAACTGCGGGCGTGCCCGTGGATCCAAACGCTCGCGTTGCGCCACCGGATACGACCGGCGACGTTGGACCAAATCACTACGTACAGTGGGTAAACCTGCGCTATTCGATCTACACGCTGACGAGAGGCGCCAACAACGAGATCACCGCCTTCAACCTCGTGCCTGGATTTCCAAAGAATGGCAACGTGGTGTGGCAGGGATTCGGTGGACGCTGCCAGTCAGACAACGACGGCGATCCGATTGTTCAATACGATCAACTTGCGGACCGTTGGGTATTGACGCAGTTTGCCGTTTCCGGCAGTCCATTCACTCAGTGCGTTGCCGTCTCGACGAGCCCCGACCCAACCGGCACCTACTTCCGCTACGCCTTCTCTTACGCCAAACTCTTTAACGACTATCCAAAGATGGGCGTTTGGCCCGATGCCTATTACATCAGCTACAACATGTTCCGTAATGGTCGCTCCTTCACCGGTAACACAGTGTGTGCATTCGAGCGTGCACAAATGTTAGTCGGCGGAACGGCGAGACAGGCGTGCGTCAACACGACGGCGGGACATAGTCTGGAGCCAGCGGATCTAGAAGGCTCCACACTGCCACCAGCCGGCTCACCAAACTTACTGATGAGCATCACAACTTCGGCAGTCCAGTTTTGGCGATTCACGGTGAACTGGGCCGCCGGTACTGGTTCACTAACTGGCCCAACTAACGTTGCGGGAGTCGCCGCATTTAGCAGAGCATGCGGCGGAGGCGCCTGCATCCCCCAACCGGGAACAACAACTCAACTCGATACACTTGCTGATCGATTGATGTATCGCTTGAGTTATCGCAAATTTGCCACACACGAAGCGCTGGTAATCAACCATTCCGTTACGAGTGGCACAGGCGTCGGAATTCGCTGGTATGAATTGCGCAATGCGGCCGGCCAAACTTTTGGCAGCGCAGCGCCGGTTCTTCACCAACAAGGCACTTTCGCGCCAACCAACGATTTTCGCTGGATGGGAAGCGCTGCGATGGACCAAACCGGCGGTATCGCCATCGGTTACAACATCTCGAGCTCCGCAATCGTGCCGAGTATTCGTTACGCCTTCCGCGGACCATCAGACCCCGCGGGAACAATGGGCAACGAAACGTCGATTCTCGTCGGAAGCGGATCGCAAACTGGAAACCTGACCCGTTGGGGTGACTACAGTACGATCAGCGTCGACCCGGTTGATGGTTGCACGATGGTATTCACTTCGCAGTTTCAACCCGCAAATGGCAACTTCAACTGGAGCACTTGGATTCACAGCTTCAAGTTGTCGACCTGTAACTAACTTTTAACCGGTTTTTAACCACAAAGGCACTAAGACACAAAGTCTGTTCTTAGTGCCTTTGTGTCTTTGTGGTAAAACCGTTTTTGCCGTAGTATCCCGCGACGTGCGTTTTTGGAAGAACTACATGCACCAGCGCGAGCGCTGGTATCACCAACTCGACAATAATCGTCTGGTACGTCCCTTCGACTGGGGCCTGCCGTACATTCTCGACCACGTAAACGGCGACGATCCGCGCCGTCTCCTTCAACAACACACCACACGTGTGATGGAGGCAAGCGACGATTTCTACGCGCTGCCGCCGATCAACGACTTTCAGCTCGAAGGCGATCAACTAACCTGGACGAGCGCGGTACACACGCCCTCCAGTGAAAACAACATTGCGCGCGCCCGTTACTTCCCGATCAAAAAGCCGACAAAGAAGGCGGTCGTCGTCTTGCCGCAGTGGAATGCGCAACCGGATAGTCACGTCGAAGCCTGTCGCATCTTCAACATGATCGGAATGGCTGCGTTACGGCTGACGCTTCCGTACCATCAACAGCGCAAGCCTCCTGAACTCGAGCGCGCAGACCATCTCGTCAGTACAAGTATCGGCCGCACGATTCAGTCGATGCGGCAGGCGGTGCTGGACACTCGCGCGGCAGTACGTTGGTTAAAGACCCAGGGTTACGAGCAGATTGGAATTCTCGGCACGAGCGTCGGTTCATGCATCGCATTTCTCGCGTTCGCACACGAACCAAATCTCAACGCCGGTGCTTTCAATCATGTCTCCGGCTATGTAGCAGACGTGGTCTGGCATGGGCTCTCGACGGCCCACGTGCGCGCCGGTTTGACAGACCACGTGACCCTCGATGAACTACGCACATACTGGGCGCCGATCAGTCCATTTCCCTTCATGTCTCGTGTCGCGAAGATGGCCCGCCGGCCGATTCGCTTCATCATTGCGCGCTACGATCTAACCTTTCCCATCCATCTCTCGCACGAAGCGATCGCCGAAGCGCGTCGTCACAACCTGCCGCTCGACATCGTCTGGCTTCCCTGCGGCCACTACACGACCGCTGAAATGCCCTGGAAAGCGATCGACGCCTGGAAGATCGCGACGTTCTTCAGAAAGCAATTTCAATCTGTGTAATCTGTGGATTTCCTATTTGGCCAGCGGAAAGATTGGCTCGATATCCACCGGCACGTCTTTCAATTTATCTAAAGCCTGCTGCATCGGTGGCCTGATCACCGCATACTTGTCGAGGAGCGCTTTCGCTTTGTCGTACGACCCTTCGGCTTCCAGCGTCAACAACTCGCGCGTCAGCCTGGTCACGCCTTCCTTGATCTTCGCGTGATCGATGCTGAACGTCCCGCGCGCTTCGTTGAACTTGATCGCGCCATCGTCGGTTAGATAGTTGAACTGCATCGCGACCCCACGCCCGTGCGCCTCAGTAATTCCAAACCGCACTGATCGAAACATGCTCGCGAGGTAAGTCGTGTAGAGCGTGCGCTCCATTGCCTTGTCGATGATGTTGTGGTCGATCATGTATTGCAGTGCCCAAAGCCCGGTCATGTCGGCCTTCGCTTCTTCGATCGCGGAGTAGAGTTCCTTCAACTGCTTGCGCACTGTCGTTTCCTGGCCGCCGACCGTGATGTTGTGTGGTCCGAGTCCGTGCATCAGCTCGTGACAAAGGATGTGTGTGAAGAACGAATCAAACGCGAGCGCGGATTGTTCGGAAGGATCCAGCACCACGCGCGAAATGGGGATCAGAGTCTTATTAAACTTAGCGTCCTGAACGTTCTTCAGCATGACGCGCTTCGAACCCTTCTCTTTAACTACGCGCTCGTCGTTGGGAAGATTGAATGCCGCCGTTTGCACGCCGCTGTTTCCCTCGCCCGAACCGAATACTTCATTCACGACTCGAATCGGCGAAGCCGCGCCGAGCTTCGGATTGCGATAACGAGGTTCGATCGGAAGATTGTTTTCGAGTTCCTGTAAGTGGCCGCTAAACTTCGCCAGCTTCGTGGTCTCAGCATCGTCGCGCAACGTCACATAAGCTTCAAACGCCGCTTTGTAACTAAACAACTCGTCTTCGTAAGTTTCGTAAGGGCCGATCGTGACGTCGATGGGCGAGTCGAGATCCATCCATGCGACGTCGCTCTCATAATAATCATCTGAGCCGAATGCATCAGCGCGTTTGTTGAGGAAGTTTTTAAGACTGGCGTTAGTTGTGAGTGCCGCTGCTTCGCGCAGCAACCTCGCCGCAGGTCCCAGGTACTCTTTGTAAGCCTGGCTGTACGGAACAAGCATTAACTTCTTATCTGCTCCACGACGAATGAGATAGAAAAAGCCCGTGGCCTTGTGCTGATCTGCCTCGGAAAGTCCCTTCACCCAGGTCTCAAACTCTTCCTTCGTCATGTCTTCGGGGTAGTAGTTTGCCCCTTCCAGCTTTTTCGGAACGCCTTCGATGAAAGGTTCTTTTTCGTCGAGTCGCGACCACGGGCCATCATTGACGTAGAAATAGTGCAATCGCTGTTGGCCGGCGGCGGACTTGTCTGCCTGAAGTTTCTTCTCGAGTGCTTCGTTACCACTCCACACCTGGCGCAGGAACAAAGGATCGAGCAACTTCGCCGCGGCGATGATCTTGTCGAGCGCTTGTCGATCTTTCGCGGCGAGCTTCGACGTGTCGGCGGTCAACGTCGTCGGAGCAAACCGCGCGATCTTCCGTGCCAGTTCCGGATCGCCTCCCGAAGGGTTTTGGGCCGTCAGAGTGGTTCCGATTAGTCCCATTGTCAGGATGATGCAAATACTTAATCTTAAATACTTCATACTCTTGTCACGTCTCGCTAAAGATTTCTCGAACCTCGCACGAAAAACCTGGAATCGCATCTGTTTTGAGATGGTCTCCGCTGTGTAGCGTTTCCAAAAGAGCCAACGCTGAGCCTCGCAAACAGTTCTCCTTCTATTATTTCGTAGCGATAGCCGTCGTTTTCAGGCATCGCGTCCAGATCGGCAATGGTCAAGAGAGGTTCTACTCTGGTAGTCATAACGCTCCGATGTTGTGAGAGTTGTCGGGAGTTTACCACACTTATAACGCCTGCCTGTTCTTCAGGATCTTGACGAAAGAAGCTGAGCGCAACTCCGGAACCGTCAACCCGGATAACTCAACCGCTTCCGTCTCGGTGAGCGCGCCGCAGTTGATCGCTCGCAGAAAATAGTTGAGCAGCCCCTGGCCGGTTGCGGCATCGTCAAACACGTCGCCGACGAGCGTTGCCTTTGCAGCTTTCTCGACGAAGTTCTTCAAACGCTCTGACGCTGCTTCGAGACTTTCAAGAAAGAATGAGTACACGGCGGCGTAACGCGTCGGCAATTGCGCCGGATGCAGGTCCCAGCCCTGGTAGAACGCATTTGTCAACGAATGCTGAATGTGATCGTAATGAAGTTTCCACGCGCGATGGACCACTTCCCTGTTCTCTTCAATCTGTTGTGGCGTCAACGGCGGGCCGCCTTCGGTGAAACGATGCGGCGCAACGGGCATGATGTTCGTTGCGCCGTCTGACAGCCAGATGCCCGTGCCGGCAAACGAGACTTGCATCATGCTCTTCGCGAAGTCGCAAGCCGGATGGAGCATGTGCTGGTGCGCGGCGGTGATGTTGCAACCGGCCGTGTAGTCGTAAGTCCCAAAATGAGCGGCAACACAACGACCTTCTCCAACAGCCAGCAGCAATGGAAGATTGATCTGTCCGTGATGGTTGATGATCGACTGTGTTGTTTCGATCATCATCTCGAATTTCAGACTGCCCGCAGCGAGACCGGTTTGTTGCTCGAGTTGCGTAAGCAGGACGGCGAGCGTCGAGACTTGTTCCGGAATCGTGATCTTCGGCAACGTTACGACGAAGTTGTCCGGCAGCCGGCCGTTGTTCAGCCCGACGAGCGTGGAAACAAAAATGTCGAGCGTGCGAAAGCTGCGGGCGCGGAGTTCTTCGTTGAACGGCTTGATGCGGATACCGATGAACGGCGGAAGCGTGCCGTTCTTACTGCCGTCAGCGGTTTCAGCCGCCGCCGAAACGGCGTGACCATCTTCTTCTTCGTCCGGACGGTTGCCATAACCATCTTCGAAATCGATGCGGAAGTCTTCGACTGGTTCACGATGAAGCTTATCGACCACTCTGCGGTAGATCGTGTACGCGAGCCAGGCAGCCTTCTTCTCTTTCCGCGCGCGGTCGGGCTCATTCTTCAAGAGTGCAACGAGCTCCGTGGCTTCGTCGGACGAATCGGGCAGTTCGTCTGAACCGGGCAGGTCGAGCGCTCTCGCAAACGCAAGGAAGTCAGGAGCAAACTGATCGAGGGAACGTCGCGCCAGCGAACCGAGCCGTTTCGCTGAGTCGGCTTTGAAAAGATGCGCGCCGCCGTAGACGGTGTGGACAGGCTGGCGGTGTCCGGTTTCGCCGGGATAATGGCGCATAAATTCCTCATTTGCGTGGCGCAAACGCGCGGTCAGGTCAGTTAAGGAGTCTTCCGAGAGAGAAGGTTTCATGGTTGGTGTTTGTCCTTTGTGCTTGTACTTTAAGACCATCTCACGCAAAGGCGCAAAGACGCAAAGTTATTGACCTCCGGCTGCCCAGAGGGTCAGAACTTTGCGTCTTTGCGCCTTTGCGTGAGAGAAATCCTACTGAGCGCTGTCACGAAATAGTTTATTGACACTGCCGCCCCTGTTTCGCTATGTTGCCTGTGAGCCTTCCTCAGGGTTCAAGCCCCGAATCTCACCAAAGTCGCGAACAATTACCAGGAGAGTTTTTCATGAAAAGAATCGTGTTTGCTTTGGGCTGCACTGCCGTTCTTCTCCTTCTGCCTGCTCAAGTCAGATTGCAGGACAAATCCGCAACGAAACCGATCGATCACGGCGGAAAAATTGAAACGAAATACGATGGGTTCAAGTACGAGACCGTCATGCGGCTCAAGAAAATGAAAGTCAATTGCGACGGATTTAAGGACAAGTTCAAAGATGCGTGCGTGAGTATTGAAGTGATACTCCACTTGCCCGGGCAGCAGCTAAACTACGTGAAGACCGTCACTATGCAACTGGTGTTTGAGAATAAAGACTGGATCCATTTTCACGGGCCGGATCAGCGAGAGATGTCCGTGGTCACCGATAGCGAGACGCTGAACCTCGGGCGCATGTCGCCGGTCAGCACTAACACCCCCGGTTCGTGGGACACGAAGGTCGAGATCCTCGAGATCAAGATCCCTTACAAAACATTCAAGCGGATCGCTCATTCTCGGTCGCTTGAACTTCAGGTGGGCCGGAGCGCGATCGAGTTTCGTGAAAAGAATCTCATGGCGCTGCGAGACCTGGACAGTCGGGTGCTGGCGCCTGATAGTGCCGCGTCGAAATGATCCACAGATAACACAGATTACCTTGATTACACAGATTACGCAGAAGACTCTTCATCTGCGTAATCTGTGGATTGCTCCTCAGCTTCTTCTTCAACCTTGGGCTTACGCTCGAAAACCTTCTCTAGAAAGTCATAAATCCTCTCCGATTCCTTCGTCAGCAACGGACCAAGCACCGCGAGTATCAGCACATACAACGCTGCGAACGGTTGTAGCACCGGCAGCAGAGCACCGTTCTTTGCGAGGTTGGCCATGATGATCGAAAACTCACCTCGCGAGACGATCGTCAGACCAACATTCAGAGATGGACCAGGGGCCAGTCGCGCACTCCTGCCAGCCAACAAGCCCGCCGTGATGTTGCCCACCAAAGTAACCGCTACGGCGCCAATTACCGGCCAAACGGCGCCACCCAACGCAAACGGATCGATCGTTAGTCCGAAACCAAAGAAAAACAGCGCGCCAAAGAAATCGCGAAACGGGATGATCAGGTGACCGATTCGTTCGCCGTGTTCTGTTTCGGCCAGCACCAGTCCCAACAACAAAGCGCCGATCGCTTCGGCGACGTGAATCGTCTCGCCTAAGCCTGCCAGTAAAAACAGACAGGCGAACAACACAAGCAGAAAAACCTCATTGGAAGAGATGCGAAACGCGCGATTGAGCAGCGGTGTTGCAAACCGGCCGACGGCGAGCAGTCCCAGAATAAATGCCAGCGCGATCGCGGCTGACTTGAATACTCCGGCAATCGACGTCGCCCCGCTCAGGACCATGCCGGACACTAGCGACAGATAGACCGCCAGAAAGACGTCCTCAAACATGATGATGCCGAGGATCATCTCCGTCTCCGGATTTGCCGTGCGCCGCAAGTCAAACAGAACTTTCGCAACGATCGCGCTCGATGAGATGGTGGTGATTCCCGCCACCACCAACACTTCTTTAAGCGGCCAACCCAGCAAAGCCGCGTATCCCAGACCGAGAACGAAATTTATGCCGATATATATCGAGCCACCGACGACGATCGATCTACCTGACTTGATCAGACGACTGACGGAAAACTCCAAACCCAAATAGAAAAGCAGAAACAGGACGCCGATGCGTCCCATAAACTCGATGAGTTGTGCACTTTCAATGAAACGGAAATCGAGTGGGCCGATTTTTGGCGCGTGAGGGCCGACCGCCATACCCGCGAGTATTAAGAACGGCACGACGGAAAAGCGCAGCCGCATCGAAATAAGCGCGGCAGCCGCGATGAGCGTTAAAGCCAGTCCTACTTCAAGGACGATGTGCTCCATGCGCTAATCAACCTCCGCTGACCAACAACTGTTTGAGTTTCGCGTTGCTGGCTCGATCTCCGGCGAGGATAAGTGTGGCGCCTTCGTTCAGGAGTGTGCCGGCTTCGGGATTTCTGCGAGTTACGCGATTTGGTTCGATTATCGAAACGATCGACGAACCGGTGCGCGTGCGGACCTGCAATTGGCTGATTGTTTTCCCAACTGCCGCGGCGCCTTGCGGCACGGTGAACCACTCCAAAACCAGATCTTCCAGCACAACTTCGCTCGAAGGCAGGGCCTTCGGCACGTAAGTCAGGCCACCGACGATTCCGGCAATCTGCCGCGCCTCGCCATCCGTCAAGGCAAGCACCGAAGCTGGTCTATCAAGATTCTTCCGGCTGAAGTGATAAAGTTCGCGCGTGCCGTCGTCGTGAATGACGATCGTTAGTCGGTCGCCGCTCATAGTTTCGATCTGAAACTTGCGGCCCACTCCCGGAAGATTTGATTCGCTAATACTCGACATCGATCTGCTCCTTTCGCCGCCAAGTCGTCAAGTTTTGAACCACGAAGACACAAAGGCACTAACTTGAAAAATGAACTTCGTGTCCTGGTGTCTTTGTGGTTAATTCCTCGCTAGGTACACATCTGCCACGACTTTATGGCGTCCACTGGCCACACCAACATTAGGATCTGCAATAACAAACTGTCGTGAATCCAAAATAGCAGAACAAGTTCAACTAGCAAAAAGACGATTAACGACCAACGAACGCCGAGCTGACGCGCCAGCAGGAAACCGGCAATCGCCCACATAAGATCACCGATAGAGTTCACAATTGTGTCCCCTTGATAACCGAGCGCAGCGGTGGCCGTGCGATAACGATCGATAATGAAGCGACTGTTCTCGAAGACCTCCCACGCGCTTTCCAATAACAGCGCGATCCAGATCTGCCAGGCAGGCGTGTAGCGCTTGAACAACAGCGTCATCAGCCAGAAAAACAGGAAACCGTGAAGCAGGTGTGTGAGGCTGTATGGGTCGAACAGTTGTTGCGAGTTATTGGCGCTGCACGTTTCGCTGGTCCAGATCTGGAAGTAACCGCAGGCGCACAGCGCAAGGCGTCCCTGTGCGAGCAGTAGGACGATCATCAGCAGCACAACCAAAGTCGTGGCTGCGACGTATAAAACCTTGCCGCGATCAGTTTTTGCTGTCATCTTAAGCTGGTCCAAAGTGAATGCGCCGTCGAAAGAAGTTAACATACACGACGAATGTTCTGTCCAAAATGCGGAAAAGGCGAGCAGGTTCCCGACAGCTATTGTCGTAATTGCGGCGATTACCTCGTCGATCCCACTAACAGTGCGTCGCTGGTCAACCGGATTCTCGGGATCAGCAATCCCGAGAAACAGGTGAAGTTTACGCTGACGATCGATCTGGTGACGGCGATCGTGAGCGGGTTGTTACTGTTTTTTCTGATGGGCTATTTCGACGGAATGCGTGCGAAGACCGGCATGCCAACGCCACCGATCGTTTACCTGGTTTATGTTTTTCTGGGTCTGGTCAGCGCGTGGCAGTTGTTGAGTTTTACGGTGGGAACGACTTATAGGAAGAAACTGAGCGCCGGAAAACGTACGAGCGCCCTTCCCGGTCAGGACGACATACATTCCTTGCCCGCCGCTGACAACACGAACACCGTCGCCAACTCCATCACCGAACAAACCACCCGAAATCTCGACAAGATCCCGCGATAGTCAAAACGTCTCGAAGCAGCCCTGGAGCGCCAGCTTGCTTTAAAAACTCGTCGGTTTCCCAACGCGAATTGAAGCCTAGTAAGCGCTGAACCTCGGAGTGGCTCAATTTGCCATCTCGATAACCTTGTGCCGCCAACGCTTCGAGGGCGAAGCGCGAAAGGTCTTCATCAGGCCCAGCCAAGCTGCTTGCAATCTCCTTTGGTAATTCAATTGCGACATTCATAAATTAACATTCCCTCGCAGGTAATCTGTCACAGCCGCGAAGCCTCAACTAGCTGAAGGGGCTAATCTGTTTAGGTGCTAATCCGATTCTCCTCAGATAATTGGGTCGTAAGCGTACCTATCTGAAAACCTTGACAGCGCCACGAAATTCTGGAATTATTCGCGCCACCTCTTTGTAACTGCCCTGTGAGACCTTAACCACTTACCTTGGAAAGGCAGGAAAAAATGAAGATCCTTCTGAAGTCTCTTTTTCTTGGACTCACCCTAGCGATTCTCAGTTACTCGGCAATAGCCGCAGGCGCTAACAACTTCTTCTCAAGCGAAGGAAGAACATGCTGCACATACCAGGTTAACTGTCCGGAAGACCAGGAATGTAAAACGATCTTCCCGGAGTGTTCTCAAGATCAGCCACACATCTGTAAGAAATCCACCACTAAGATTGATCTAATCAGTCCATCAACCCAGTAACTGCAACAAGACCTCTTTCAAGTGTGGAGGAATGCTGCAGCTTCAACCCATTCAGGTTGATGCAGCATAATGCCGCCGCACTCGCAAGGAGAAGGAAACAACCTTCATGGCTTCACTGGTCGATTGGTTCAAACATCGCATCCGATATTTGAGACCACAGCCTAGCATGAACAGTTTTCTGCTTTTGGCCGTTCTCCTGGTCGCCTCTCTGGGAATCAACTTGTTGTTGGTAAGAAGAGTCGCCTCACTCAAAAACCACGTGGCGACGATAAGATCTGAAAGCCGTCTCAATGCCGGCAACAAGGTGCCCATGATTATGGCTAAAGACCCTCAAGGTCGCAGCGTGGTTTTCGATTATCGGGTGAACAAGCTTCCTACGGTCGTCTTTGTCATTACACCCACTTGTAAGTGGTGTACCCAAAACATTATGAACATGAGAACGCTGGTTGCAAAAGCCGGCGACCGTTTTCAGTTCGTGGGCTTTTCCCTTACGTCAAACAAATTGTATGAATATGTCACGAAAAACAAGTTGGATTTCCCGATGTACACGGACTTGCCGCTCATTCCGACAAGCGAATACAAGCTTGGTGGAACACCACAGACCATCGTCGTGTCGCCCAGCGGCGAAGTGTTAAAGGTTTGGACCGGCGCATTTGCCGAAGAGATTCAGAAAGAGGTTGAGGAATACTTTGGCGTCAGTCTTCCCGGCCTGATGGATCCGGAATAGGCCGACTGATGAATGCATACCTAACGCTACCAGTCCTTATCTTCTCAATCATATTCGGACTTACGGTCCAACAGCCGAAATCCGCCAATAAACAGAAGCCCAAGTCCCCCGAAGAAGAGAAGCGAGCGGCCGAACTCGAGACTTTCATAAACTACGCGCAATCAGTCCCCGCGGAGTTTTCCGCCGACCTTCTGCTCCAGGTGGTAGAATCAGGAGCAATCAAAGATCCGAAGCGCAAGCAGTACTTACTCGTGGAGGCGTTTTACGCTGCGAGCAACGCGAAGGAACCGGTGAAAATGCTCACTTTGCCGGGAAGCGCCGTCGATAGTCGCGCCGGATATCGCGCGACCGCGTCCAGGCTTGGTTTAGACGCCCTCTCCTTGCAGTCGCGCGCGATTAAAGCGTTGCTGCTGTTGGACAAACTAAAGGCGCGTCAATTGTTTGGCGAGATCAAACTGGAAACGGAGCCCCCGAATTGTGAGGACGCTCTCGCTTATGACGCTAAAGCTTTCTTCGCCATGATTGAGGCCATTGCCCAGAGCGCTTTCAGTGCCGAAGAAATCACGCGCGGCGAGCACGTGTTCTTCGTTGAAAGATATATCGGTAAGATCAACTCTCCCGGTCAGATCCAACCAGCGATAAAAACCCTACTGGCGATAAAAACGACCGATCTTGAACTTACGAACCTCAGTCGTGCGCTCAGCGTGGCACTACCGAAGATTCCTGTCGACGATCGATCCTTTTCGGCACCCTGGAATTCGGCAAGTGAGTCGATGGACGCACTAGTGGCCCAATTCAATCAGCGTGACCTGGCACCCGATGAAATAGTGGAGTCGTACCGGGCATACTTAACGAAACAACTCGCGGGTTCGCGTTGTGCTGATACCGAAGAGTCAAAAGAGCAGAAGGAACTACAGACTCAGTTCGTCAGGCACTTCAACGAAAGACTTCGATCGTCGTCTTACAAGAAGATTGAAGCCATCTCGGAAGAAGAGATCAAGCCGGGGAAACTCGAGGGACGCGTCAACGATGAAGTGTTTTGGACGTCGACAAGGTCAAAGAGCATTCTGTCGCGGGTCAAGAAACTCCGATTCGACACAGCCGGCAAGGAATTCAACGACCAGGATAAACAGTCCGCGGACTGGCAGTCGCAACTATCGCAACTGTTGCGGGAGATTGCGGCCTGGACCGTGGGGGATGAAAAGTCTGAGGCCGACTATTTTCACCAGAAATCCGTGGTCTACTATGCCTTGCTCAAAACAATTCCAGCCGACAGTCAATACGAAGGAGTGCTTGACGAGGCATTGCGAGACTTTGCCGGTTTGTTGAGCGGTTCACCGCTTCAGAAAGAGAAACCGGCGGAGTGGTTCCTTCACGCGAGCCAGCTTCTCGACAGAATTAATAAGGCCAAACCGCGCGAACGCGACAAACTGAGAAACCTGATCAATAGCTCACGCAGTACAGTGCTTACTCTGTACCTACAAAAGCAGCAGTTACTAAAACCAAGTTGATGGACCAGCGGGAAATAACCGTTTCTTCAGCGACAGCTTCATAGAGCATTTATAGTGCAGTCGCGGAGTCCAGCCAGTCCGCGTAGATAAACTCTGGGACGAATAAATCCGTCAAGACGATATTCTTTTTGTTCAATCAGCAAACTCCGAGCCAAAACACGAAAGTCGCTCAATTTCGTGTGCTCGAACTCGACTTGGAAGGATCAGACTTTCACCGCAGCCTTCCGCCAGCCCTTTGATGTCCTTGCGCTTACAATACTGCTTGGCGAAAAGAAAAGGCCGCTGGAGTCAGCGACCTTCGTCAATATCGTGGTAGCCCACAGTGGACACTCCGCGCGAGGACCTGTGATGCGAACGGGCGGCCCTTATCTCCCACATGTAGCGACAGCTTTCTCATAGAACTCCTTGAGACGGTTGGCTTGAGGCGTCTTGTGAAGGTTCACGATGACGCTCTGGGTCACACAGTTGGTGGCTTTATTGCCCAGCTTGTCTGCTGCCGCACGATTCCCCACCCATTGACTTACGCGAACCGCGTCTACACATTCAACGCAGTTCAATTTCGTTACGACAGTTGCCAAAGGCTCCGAGGATTCGTTGATGTGGGCCATCCGATAGTTATAGATGGCGCGTCCAAAGTTGTCGCAATTAAAAATTGCAGACATTGAAGGATCCTTTTGGCAGTAAGCCACGGCCGCCGGCACCTCCTTCATCACCGCATCACTTGCTTGTCGCGAGGGGTTGGGCGCCACCGGCCGTTGAACTGGCTCCGGATCGTCGTCTGCTTTCGGCGTCGGCTTGGGAGCCGGCTTGTAGATACCGGTTGGGTCGAATTTCCAGCCCGTCTCAACAACTTTACGTGAATTGATACGCGCCCCTGCAACTCGCGCGTTAAGGATCGCTTCTGCCTCTCTGTTCGTGTTCATGATCGTGCATGTCGCGTCGACTTCAGCACGAAACCCATACGTCTTGTAAAGGAACTCGTTGAACGCATCGTTCCACTTTGGGTTGACTAGCGCGCCTGCTGTTTTGAACACGGCACTGTAGTACATCGTGCGTTCGTGGCCGACTGCGCAGAATGTATGAGTAGGTATTGGCCCGGCGATGCCAATAGATGCACCGTCTCCAACGGGCACTTCGGATAAAGGCCCCGGATTCCATTTGACTTCCACCACCTGCTTGTTCGCTTGTTGCGCCTGAACTATCAACTGTCGTTTGTTCACTTCAGCCCTGCTAAGGGAATCGAACAACTTGCAACCGGCTCCGGAACTACTTTTGAGGTCATATTCCTCTACCAAGTAGTTTTTGAACGCAGAGCCTAGCGGCAGCGTGCTAATTTGCGTGTGCGCCTTTAGATTCGCGTCGAAGATATTGCTGAAATAGACAATGGGTTGATCTAAACTCGAGGCGCAGTAGATTTTGAATGTCGCCAGGTTCAGACGAGCCGCTGCGGGCGCGCTTTCAGTCCGGGTGGGAATGAATGCGGCAAGCGTCATCAAAGAAGCGCACAGCAGCCAGAGGATCGATTTAACGACAAATCGTTGCCGGGAAAAGTTTCGAGAGAGCATGGATTATTTCCTCCGGGGTTTGGTGTTTACATTGTGCGCACAATACATTTGAGGCTCTGCTATTTCAGCAACGCAATCGAGATTGATCGGTATTTGGATAGCCGGTACAAAATCCCTGGTTTTCCTGCTGATGTTTGAGTGTCCGTGCAATTATGAACACCGCATGGCAAAAAAGAAAAGGCCGCCGAAGTTAATTCAAGCGACCTTTGTCATATCGTGGTAGCGCATACGGGACTCGAACCCGTGGTCTCTGCCTTGAGAGGGCAGCGTGTTAGCCGACTACACCAATGCGCCGCAAACAGGGTGGAATTATAGGTGGGCCTCCACCCGGTTAGCAAGTCAACCACGACCACCGTTTGCCACCACTAACGTCTCGGCCAAATTTGCTATACTGCACGCGCTTGAACGCTAGCTAATCCCCGCGAACGCGAACGCGAACCTTTTAGTTGTCTATGCCGAACCTCGGAGTTGTTGGCGTCCATACAGCGCGAGAACTTCACCCCTTTTCTTTTCTATCCTGCAAACGGAGCACGGCGGCATGAACATTGTTGTGTTGCGGGAGACACTGGAAGGTGAAGCGCGCGTCGCGCTCATGCCCGAGTCGATCAAAAAACTGATCGCACTCGGCGCAACTGTCCAAATCGAAAGCCGCGCCGGACTCAGCGCCGCACGCACTGACGACGATTTTCGCGAGGCCGGCGCCGAAGTCAGTTCCGATCGAGAAGCTCTTCTCGCAGACGCCGACATACTCGCCGCCGTTAACCGACCTGGTCCAAACGATTTCGGCCGTCTCAAGAGAGGCGCAGTCGTGATCGGTTTCCTGCGTCCACTCGACGAACCCGCCGCGCTACTGCCGGCAGTCGATCGCGGTGTCACGACTTTCTCCGTGGAACTGATTCCACGAATCACGCGGGCGCAGGCTATGGACGCGCTCTCGTCGATGGCGACAGTCGCCGGTTACAAAGCCGTACTGATCGGCGCCGCTCACATTCCGCGAATGTTTCCGTTGTTGATGACCGCCGCGGGTACCGTGCCGCCGGCGCGCGTGCTTGTACTCGGCGCTGGCGTCGCCGGGCTTCAGGCGATCGCAACTGCACGACGCCTCGGCGCTGTGGTCGAGGGTTACGACGTGCGTGCCGCAGCGGGCGAACAGGTCAAATCACTTGGCGCTACGTTTCTGGAAGTCGATCTCGGCGGGATCAAAACTGAAGATGCAGGTGGTTACGCAGTCGAACTATCAGACGAAGCGATGAATCGCGGACGGGCGTTGATCGCCGAACATGCGAAGAGTGCAGACGTGATCATCACAACTGCCCAAGTGCCTGGCAGACGCGCCCCACTGCTGGTCACGAAAGAAGCAGTTGACGGAATGAAGCGCGGTTCGATCGTCGTCGATCTCGCCGGTGCGACAGGCGGCAACTGCGCGCTCAGCCAGGCGGACGTCGTAGTCGAACGCGACGGCGTCACGATCATGGCGCCGACAAATCTGGCAGCAACTGTTCCGGTTCACGCGAGCCAGCTTTACTCACGCAACCTCACCTCGTTTCTGACGCCACTGATCAAAGACGGCCAGTTACACATTGATATGGCCGACGATGTCGTTGGACCATCGTGCGTGACGCACAACGGCGAGATCGTGAATCAACGCGTGGCGGCAGCGCTACAAGCTCAACCAGGTTAGGAGTACTCGGATGCCATCTGAAACTTTGATTTCCGCGCTTTACGTTTTCGCCCTCGCGGCGTTTCTCGGCTATCTGGTGATCTCGCGTGTGCCGCCGTTGCTGCACACGCCCTTGATGTCGGCGACGAACGCAATCTCCGGCATCTCGCTCGTCGGTTCTATAGTCACTGCCGGCGCAAGACACAGCACGATCAGCACGATCCTCGGCTTCATCGCCGTCGTTTGCGCCACCACGAACGTCGTCGGTGGATTTGTGATCACCGATCGCATGTTGAAGATGTTTAAGAGGAAGGAAATCGCGAAGAAGGAATAGGATTCGATCTTAGATCTTTGTTCTTGGTTCTCGGTCAAAACTAAGTACAAAGTACAAAGCACAAAGTACAAAGAACAAAAGAGTGGACAAGTACTTCATCGAAATCAGTTACCTGGTCGCTTCAATCCTCTTCATCCTGGGATTGAAGGGAATGAGCCATCCCGAAACGGCCAAGCGCGGTATGCACCTCGCCGAGTTTGGCATGCTGATGGCCATCGTCGGCACGCTCCTGCATCACGAGATCATTACTTACACGTGGATCATCACCGGGCTCGCAATCGGCTCCGCCGTTGGACTCGCAATGGGTTTATGGGTGCCGATGACCGCGATGCCACAACGAACCGCACTCTCGCACGCGTTCGGCGCCTTCGCTGCCGCGCTGGTCGGAATCGCAGAGTTTCTCAAACACGAAGGTCACCTGGGCGTGATCATGATGAGCGCGCTGGGATTCGAGGTGATGCTCGGCGCACTCACCACCACCGGAAGCCTGCTGGCATTTGCCAAACTTCAAGGCCTCGTGCGCGGCACACCCATGACTTACAAGGGCCAGAATATTTTCAACATGGCCCTGCTCGCAGTCACGATCGGAATCTTCATTTATTTGATCGCCGTTGGCGGCTCGCCGGTGCTGTTCTTCACCATGGCCGGCCTGGCGTTCGTGTTTGGATTGTTGCTGGTGATGCCGATCGGATCGGCTGACATGCCGGTAGTGATGTCGTTGCTGAACTCTTACGCTGGTCTCGCTTCCGCCGCAACCGGTTTCGTACTCGAAAACAAGGTCCTGATCATCGCAGGCACGCTCGACGGCTTTTCCGGCTTCATTCTTTCGATCCTGATGTGCCGTGCGATGAACCGTTCGATCACAAACGTCTTGTTCGGCGCGTTTGGCAGTGCGGCAACCGCCGCGGGCACCGCTGAGCAGCAAGGCACAATGCGCGAAGTCGGGTTGGAAGACATCGCCACGCAGCTCGCCTATGCTAACAAGGTAGTCTTCGTTCCCGGTTATGGCCTGGCAACCGCGCAAGCGCAACACGCAGTGCGCGAACTCGCCGACGTCCTCGAAAAACGCGGAGTCACAGTGAAATACGGAATCCATCCGGTCGCCG
>JBIOVO010000057.1:0-24044 GCA_044867735.1 Pyrinomonadaceae bacterium
GCGCGGCCTCCCAATAAACACTCCAGAAAGCGGCATAGGCTAGGGTAGAAATCCTGAAACAGCATGGTGAACTCTTCATCTTCGCTCGCCATAAGCTGCGCTACGTCTCCTAAAACACCTGGGTTCGGCAAAAGTTACAAGAAATATTGACCTGATTTACGTGATTTTCGAGGGCCACGGGAAATTCTAGCTATTGGACCGTCTGACCAGTTAGAATCGGCAGCCGCTGAATCTCGTGAGTTAGTGCGTCAAACCATGTCGAGAGTCGCAATCATTTTAGGCGTTTTGCTGGTTCTGTGCTGGGGATCCGCGCCCCGAGTGGCCGCACAGGAGTCGTCCAAAGGGCCCTTCGTCCCGGTAAAACTTGACGAATTCGGTAGCGTTGGTCACTGCGATATGGGTGCGAGGCTGGATAACGCCGCGATCAGCTATCAGAACCTCAAGGGCGCTACTCTACACATCGTCACCTACGCACCACCAGGCGACAAGGGTGGCTCAGGCCCGCAATTGCTAGAGCTCATGCGTGATTACTTAATCAACGCGCGTGGGATAGATCCTGACAACATCAAAACAGTCTACGCCGGCCGAAACTCAGATCTCACTCAACCCCGGATCCAGTTGTGGATAGTCCCGGAAAACACTGTCCTGCCGGAGCCAGAAAAATTCGAGAACAACCTGACCACTTTCAAAGGCATGTTCTTTGAACGAGAAATGTACGACGACGTCAATCTCTGGTACGACCTCGACGTGATGGAGCCAGGCATTGGTCGATCAATCCACTCCTCATTCGCCGACATGCTCGAGCATCAAAAGAACGCGGCCGCTTACATCGTGTCTTACAACGGCGACGAGTCACTTCCGGGCGCCTGGCGAAGGGCGGCCGATAAAGAGTTGGAACTCTTCAAGGAACGCAACATCGATCCCAGCCGCTTCAAAGTTATTTTTGGTGGCAGGCAGAAACAAGCCAAGCTTCAACTCTGGATTCTGCCGAAAGAGGCACCGCCACCGGTGCGCGATGCGGGACGCGAACCAGCTCCGAAAAAGGCGATTGATGCGGGAACCCTTGACGCAGACTTCCTGAACGATAAGGAATACGAGGCCCGGTCATTCAGGGCGGTGTTGACGGTCCTCGAAGTCGACAAGACAATGCGCGCCTTTCTCGTCGTTCGTCTGGAAGGTCCGCCGCTAAAAGAAGAGGAAGAAGCAACCAAGCCTGAAACTACTAAGTCAGCCGCGCCCGCCTCTGGCGAAGAGCCTGAAACTGAGAAAACCGAGCCAGTCGATCTGACAAAGCTGATTGAGAAGTGGCGTATTGATCTCACTACCACTCACAAGATTCGCAGCGACCGCATCATCATCATCTTTCTTCCTGGGACCGAGACGGCGGCAAACTCGATAAACGTCTGGTTTGTGCCCAAAGGTCAGCCGCTTCCGGATCCTAATGAAGAAGCAGAGGAAGAGGAACCAGAACCGAGCGCGGTAGCGCCGGGTCAGTCGTGAGGCCCTCTCAAAACCCATGTACATCAAACAGCGTCTCTTCGGCCTCGTCTTGCTTTTGGGCTCCATCGGAATGATCTACTGGGGTTGGCGCGAGCTTTGGAACGAAGGCGTTTACTCCCTGAAGATGGCGGCATTCTCTCCACTCATCGGCGTAGGCGGCATCTTTCTCATATTCTTTCCCACGATGGGCGGCAAGCCCAACACAACAAAAGAAAAAGTGCTCGTGATGGTCGTGTTTGTCGTCGGGATCATCGCCGGCCTGATCAATTGGTTCTTAATGGATCCGGGCTTTTTCGGTTTCTAAATCAATCCTTCGTGCCTCTTGTGCCTTATTGCGGCACTTGTTAGTCTAACGCGCGAAAATAAGTAACTTCTCCGATACTGAGGTCGTTCTCAGGCCCAAACCAACAACTCGAAGGAGTCGCTCAGTGCCTGAATTTCTCCAGAATGTCAGTCCTTTAATTGTTTTTCTGGGCATTGCCACGCTTGGTTTCGTGTTCCTGTTAATCTCGCTCGTCGTTGGAGATATTTTCGACAGCGTCGGATTTGAGACAGGACTCGACGGCGCCGTCGAAGGTCACCTTCTCGATAGCCGCGTTATCAGCGTATTTGTCATGGCCTTTGGCGGCTTCGGAGCAATCGGGATCCAGATGGGGCTCTCGATCGTCGCAAGCTCGCTTCTGGGGCTGGCTGGCGGAGTCATACTCGGCGGTACGGTGTCACTCTTCGCTCGCTTTCTTTATAAGCAACAGTCGACGACTTCTGTTACGACGGCCCAACTAGTCGGACGCACGGCCCAGGTGATCGTCTCGATTGCGCCCGGAAGCTTGGGCCAGGTGAGTTGCCGCATCGGTGAAGAGCGTGTAGAGAAGTTAGCCCGCGCCAGAGACAACAGCGAGATCAAAGCCGGCGTCACGGTCCGCGTGGACGAAGTGGCCGGAGATTCTCTCATAGTCAGTCCTTACACTGACGCTAAACTCAATTGAGGTAACTGCGAAATGCTCGACTTTCAAAATCTACTCATCCCAATCGTAGTTGTGATCGTGGTCATCGGCTTTCTGATCGCGTTAATGCTGCTCAGCCGAAACTACGTGAAGGTTTCTCCTAACCAGGCAGCGGTGATTTCCGGACGTTCGCGAAAACTCCCAGACGGAACCGTAGTCGGCTATCGCCTCGTCAGAGGCGGCGCTACGTTGATCGTTCCGTTTCTCGAAAAGGTTGAATACCTAAGTTTGAACGTGCTCACAGTGCCGCTCGCGACGTCGCGTGCTTACACGGTGCAGGGCGTTCCCGTGTCCGTGAAAGCCGTCGCTAACGTCAAGATCAAAGGTGATGACGACTCGATGCGCGCTGCGGCAGAACGCTTTCTCGGAATGCGGCCGGAAGAGTTTCACAAACTGGTCTTTCAAACTCTTGAAGGTCACTTGCGCGCGATCCTGGGCACGTTGACTGTCGAAGAGATCAATAACGACCGTCAGAGTTTTGCGCAGAAGCTGACGACTGAAGCAGCCGGCGACCTGGAGAAGATGGGTATAGGTCTCGACGCATTAACGATCCAGGAGATTTCCGACGAGGAAGGCTACCTCGATGCGTTGGGCCAACGGAGAACGGCCGAAGTCCAGCGCGACGCAGAGATCGGCAAGGCTGAAGCGCTACGCGACTCAAAGATCAAAGCCGCGCTGGCGATGCAGGAAGGTGAAAAAGTTCGACTTGCTTCCGAAGCTGACATCGCCGCCTCGACCAGGGAAACTGAAGTTAAACGGGCGCAGTTTCAGGCTGAGATCAAGCGCGAACAGGCAACTTCAGCACAGGCTGGACCATTGTCAGAAGCAAAGGCCCGCCAGGAAGTGGTTGCAGAAGAAGTTCGCATTGAAAGAATCCGCACGCAGGAACAGATTTCGGTTCAGGAGCAGGAAGTTTTACGTCGTGAGAAAGAGCTCGAAGCTACGGTCGTCAAGAAGGCCGAAGCTGAGCGACGCGCAGCGGTGCTGCTGGCCCAGGGTCAACAGGAAGCTGCGATTCTCGCGGCAGAAGGTAAGAAACAGGCGTTAATCGCGACTGCCGAAGCTGAGAGTCAGAAACTTCAGCGAGAAGGCGCCGGACGCGCGTCGGCGATTGAGGCTGAAGGTCGTGCAGAAGCCGAAAAGATTCGCGCACTCGGACTCGCCGAAGCGGCGAAGATCGAAGCGCAGGGTTTGGCGCAAGCGAAAGCGGTTGAAGCGCAGGGACTAGCTGAGGCTACAGCGATCAAAGAGAAAGCGGCGGCGTGGCGTGAGTTCAATGATGCCGCACGATTGCAGACGATTCTCGAAAAACTTCCGGCCATCCTCGAAGCGACTGCACCGGCGCTGAAGGCCGTGTCAGAACCGTTGGGCAACATTGAAAAGGTAGTGATGATCGATCATGGTGGTGGCGATGCAAATGGTGGTGGTTCGGGTGGCCTGAACAGGTTCGCCCAAACTGGTCCAACCATGATTTACGCACTGCTGCAACAGCTCCAGGCTCTCGGGCTCAACGTTCCGGATCTACTAAAACAGATCGGCACGAGTAACGACGTTGAGGGCGTGAAGGTGACGACCGAAGTCAAAGCAAAAGAGAAGCCTTAACTGTAGGGGCGGCACTCCGTGGCCGCCCCATCTTGCTTGTAACTCTTCATCGGATGGGGTGGCCACGGAGGGCCACCCCTACAGTTCAATCTGAAATAGCTAATGGAACTTTTGTGGCAGGAGCTGACTTACGGACTACCGGACCGCCATCACCTGGGAGTTGTTCTGGTTCGCGTGATCGCCGCGACCGTGCTTGGCGCAATCGTCGGCATTGAACGAGAAAAAGCAGGGAAGCCCGCGGGACTAAGAACTCATATGCTCGTGAGTCTTGGTACCGCGGTCGTGGTTCTCGCTTGCCACGCCAGCGGCATGAAGGAGGACGCGTTATCGAGAGTAATTCAAGGCATCGTTACCGGCATCGGATTCATCGGCGCAGGCTCGATTCTCAAGATAAGTGAGCAGCGCGACATTAAGGGGCTAACGACTGCGGCGGGCCTTTGGATGACAGCGGCGATCGGAGTAGCAGTGGGACTAGGCAGTCTCGGCGTCGCTTTAATCGGGACCGCTTTTACAATAATCATCCTCGCACTAGCCGGCTGGGTGGAAGCCCGGTTCGAGAAAGGATCCACAAAAAATGAATAGAATCCCGACGACCTGCTTTCTGCTTTTGTGTCTTCTGCTCATTTTTTTTCCGGCGGTGCCCGCCCAACAGCTTGCGAATGAAGCAGCGGAGGCAACTAAAGTTAAAGCTGAAGCAAACAGGCGTCTCGACAAAAACGAGAGCCGTGTGAAGGTTAAGTTGCGAAACGGTTCAGAAGTGAAAGGGCGTATCACGCAAACAGCAGAAAACAGTTTTACTCTCACGGATGAAAAAACCGGCGCCAAGTCTGATATCAGCTATGCGGATGTTGAGAAACTCAGTGGCAGAGGGTGGAGCAAGAAGACAAAGATCGCCATCGGTGTGGGCGCCGCGGTGGCGACATTCGCTGCGCTCTTTGCCTACTCGTTTACGCACATATGGAACGACTGAGGCGGCGCAACTTTTTGTACCGAGGTGGCAACAAAACAGCATGTGTCGAAATATCAAGACCCTTCATAACTTCAAGCCGCCCGCGACCGAGGAAGAGATTCGCGCGTCGTCGCTGCAATTTGTTCGCAAGCTTAGTGGGTTTACCAAGCCGTCGAAGACAAACGAAGACGTTTTTAATCGGGCTGTGGAGCAAGTGACGCAGGCGGCGCGGGAACTGCTTGATTCGCTGGTTACGAATGCGCCTCCACGCGATCGTGAAGTAGAAGCTGCGAAGGCTCGAGCGCGAGCGGCGGTGCGTTTTCAGTAGATCAAGGTCATTACCGTCAAGAGGGCATACAACGCTAGTTTCCAGGCCGGAGTTCCTGACCAGCAGAAGGTCCGTGTTGAATAGGTGTTCTCCGGGTCCAGCCGAAGGACATTCGCTCCGAGAGAGTCTTTAGACGGCACAAAGATTCTGCACAGCACATAGATAATCGCGACGGGAGTTGCGAGAATTATCAAGACGGCGACGTCGGTAAAAAAGCCGACCGCCTCCAAGCCGGTCAGATTTGAGTCAACTGGGCAGAGCAGCATCATGCTCACTTAGACTCCGGTCGTAGAACAGTTGTTCCACTTGTACTCGTGTTGGGCGTGAATAGATGTTCGACACTTTGACCATTCGCGACGCGCGGCCGATCCTGTGGCTCAAGCGCGTCTTCATGTTTCCGCCACCAACCGTGCGCGAGATGATAGTGGGGTAATAGTGTGTTGCTCAAACATTGCGCGGGTCCCGGAGGGACCAAATGTTTATAGTCGCCGCCCACCCCAGGACGGCGCTCCAGCGCAGCGCGATGTGTCCGTGCAGCAACAACATTCGGCTCCGCCGGAGCCGTAATGAACTTTTAGGGGACGTGGCTATAAACATTTGGTCCCTCCGGGACCCAGGCAGTGTTTCAGCAACACACTATTACCCCACTACGCGCGAGATCGAAGTTGAAATTAAAGCGGCTGAAATTCGTTAAGATCAACGTCACCAAAACTCGTTCTAACCAATCACTGAAGGAGGCAGACCTATGGCACAGATCAACTGGGGTCGACTCATTCTGGGCAGCCTGGTTGCTGCGATCATCATGTTCCTCGCCGATGGGTTTTTTCACGAAACAATTACCAAAGCTGATTGGCTGGCGCTTTACACGCGACTGGGGGCAACTCCCCCAACCGAGCATGGGATGAGCATGCTCTATTTCGGGATTTTCGAGTTGGGCCGGGCTTTCACCGCGATGATGTTCTACGCGACGATGCGCGCATTCTTCGGCGCTGGTCCAAAAACAGCGGTGCTGGCGGGTATCGTTGGCTGGATCGCTTTCTCGTTGACTGGTCCCGTGCAGTTTATTCCATTAGGGTTCTTTTCAAATGCACTGTGGCTAAAAGTGGCCGTCGCCCACTTCATTATCTCGATTGTTGCAACAATCGCGGGCGCGGCGTTGTATAAGGATGCAACTAGACCGGCTGTCGCCTAGGGCATCTGCAAGAGCGAAACAGGAATTACATATGAACTTCCAGCCGATTTTCTGGGGCGGGCTGATCGCAGGAACGCTCGACATTCTAGCTGCGTTTTTGACTGCATGGTGGCGCGCGGGCGTTGGACCAGTGCGCCTGTTGCAGTTTATCTCGAGTGGAATACTTGGCCGAGAGGCTTTTGCTGGAGGCTTTAAGACCGCCGCCCTCGGCCTCGGTCTTCACTTTCTGATCGCCACTACAGCAACAATCGTCTTCTATCTGGCGAGTCGACGCCTCCTCTTGCTCGTCGAGCGCCCGGTGCTGACTGGTTTGCTCTACGGCGTTCTCGTTTTTCTTTTTATGAACTTCGCGGTTATACCACTCTCGAACGTCGCTCCACGCCCCGCGACCGCTTCGGGTCTCATCATCGGCGTATTGACGATCATGTTCTGCGTGGGTTTGCCAATTGCGATAATTGTGCGCCGCTTCTCGCGGTGAAACATGCCAGATTGGTTTTATCGAACAGTCTCCCAGCCGCTGCTCTTCCGTTTGCCCGCGCCGCGAGCGCGTGATTTCGCTCTGGGGTTCATGGGGCGTTTGTCGCGCCTTCCTTTTGGTCCACTCCTGATCGATTTCCTCGGACACATGCGCGCCGATCCAAGGTTGCGCAAGTCGTTTTTCGAAATTGAATTTCCGACCGCGGTCGGCCTTGGTCCATGGCTTGACACACGGCTCGCCGCCACCGAGGCGCTATCGCGTTTCGGAGTCGGATTTATCGAGATCGGTCCCGTGAGTTTGCAGGGAAGTGTTGCGGCGAAGGAAATCAAGCGGATTAGTAGAGACGAAGCGCTTTGGATCGCCGGCGAGCCAGACACGATCTCGTTGCACGAAAGCAATCGGCGCTTGCGTCAAAGCACACGCCTAAAAGTCCCCTTGCTAGTCCGTCTCGACACAGAACCGAGCGCGGTAGCGCCGGGTCCTGACGCAGACCTCTCGCACCTGATTCGTGAACTTGATCCCAAAGTTCACCTAATTGCTCTCTCAACTCTAACCTCCGCAGTCGCACATCACTGGTCCATCGATCGTTGGTCCACGCATCTCGACGCCGCTCTTACAGCAGCACCCGATAGCGTCCACTTACTTCTGACCATCACTGCCGATCAGGACTTCGACACCATCGCACCGTTCCTCGACGACGCCCTCGCTCGCGGCCTCGCCGGTTTCATCATCGACGGCTCCATCGCAGCAGAACCCGAAGGACGCCTCATCGGCCTACCCGCTCGCGCACGAGCACTTCAACTCCTGCGTCGCCTACGCGAACGCTACGACGTTCCCATCATCGCGTCCGGCGGCATTCACGAACCAGAGCACGCACTCGAGTTCCTTTCTGCCGGCGCGAATCTGATACAAGTCGATACCGGTCTCATCTACACCGGTCCTGGTCTGCCGAAGCGAATCAACGACTGTCTCCTTTTCGAAGCAACGCGCAACGCAACACCCGCAGATCCACCGCCGCGGCCTTCAGAACTCACCTGGTTCTGGACCACGCTGATGGGCGGGGGAATGATGATTGGCGGCGTCCTGGCGCTCGTGATCGCCGCAACGAAAGTGGTGTTGCCATATGACGAGGCTTTTCTCGGAATGACGATCGCCGACTTGACCTCGATCAATCCGCGGCTGCTTGCGTTCATGGCCCACGACCGGGTTACGCTCGCCGGAGTGATGGTCGCACTTGGATTGCTCTACGTTGGATTCTCAGTGTTCGGCATGCGACGCGGACTGCACTGGACGCGGCAGTCGGTGCTGATCTCGGCGTTTACCGGCTTCGCTAGTTTCTTTCTATTTCTAGGCTTCGGTTACCTCGACACGTTTCACGCATTTGTGACGGCAGCTTTGTTGCAGTTGTTACTGATGGGAGTTCATGCACGCCTCGGAGTTTATGTTCCTGGTTCTCGTCCTGATCTACGCGGCGATCGTGCGTGGCGGCTCAGTCTCTGGGGACAACTGCTGCTGGTCATTCATGGCTTCGCGTTGCTTGGCGCCGGTGTCGCTATTTCATTGATCGGAATCACTGAAGTGTTCGTACGTGAAGATCTGGAGTTTCTCGGCACGACGGCGGCGGCGTTATCGTCGGCAAATTCACGACTGGTTCCCCTGGTCGCCCACGACCGCGCCACTCTCGGTGGAATGTTGCTCGCGAGTGGTTGGATGTTTCTGTTGCCTGCGCTTTGGGGTTATCGGCGCAATTCACGTTGGCTCTGGTGGAGCCTGTTGGTCGCCGGCAGCATCGCCTACATCGCAGCGACGGGCGTACATCACGCCGTCGGGTACCTGAGTTTCAAACACTTATTGCCGGCGTTTGGCGGCTTCGGTTTAATGTTGCTGGGCTTGATCCTGTCATATCCGTTTCTCTGTCGAAAGAGTTCGGGATCGGTGTAATCTAAGTAATTCTCGGGTGAGTTAGCTATGTACTGTCCAAACTGCGGCACCAAAACTTCAACGGATCAGAACTTTTGTCGTGCGTGTGGCCTGCGACTGGAGAAGATCGCGGCGTCGCTTTCGGAGCAACTGCCGACGAAAGTGGAACTCACGCTTCAGCAACAGAAAGAGCGTTACGAAAAGTTGGGCATGGCAGCGCTCAGTGTGTTTGGGTTAGGTGTGCTGGGTATCATCATCTACGGCATCGGCTACAAGTTGATGGTGTCTCAGGGAAACATTGTTGCAGGGCTGGCGTTGATCGGTTTCCTCGTCATGGCCCTGTGTGGTTTGGGTTCGGTGGTCCTGTTTGCGAAAGCGAAAGAGGTTGGCGAAGGCGCGTCGAAGCGTCCACCGCAAACAGACCTCGCGAGCGGCGCTGAATCAACCAGAGAATTGCTGACCGAAGGAAATTTCGAACCTGTCCCAAGCATTACCGACCGCACCACTGACCTTCTGGTCGCTGAGAAACACGACCAGAAATCGGCGTGTTCTGTGGATAAATCATGAAAAAAATCCGTCTGAACCGTGTAAATCGGTGGCTGATTTTTCTGGTCGCCTTCACTTATTTACTCTTCACACCAACTTCCCAATCTCAATCGTCCGGAGTGAAAGCACTCGTTGGCGGCACGCTTATCGACGGTTACGGCAGCACGCCGTTGCGCAACAGTGTCGTCATCATCGAAGGTGAACGAATCAAGGCGGTGGGCCAGGTCGGCACGCTTGCCATCCCTTCGGGCGCTGAAGTGATCTCGACCGAAGGCATGAGCGTGTTACCCGGTCTTTGGGACATGCACGTGCACCTGATGATCAATGGTCACAGCGACTACGCGCATTGGGACAAGACGTATCCGCCGCAGATGGAGACGGTGATCATGCCTGCGTCCGCGCGCCAGTTGCTGATGGCCGGCGTGACGAGCGCGCGTGATCTCGGTGCACCTTTGAAAGCCAGCATCGCGGTGCGTGAACGGATCAAGAAAGGTGAGATACCTGGGCCAACGCTATACGTCTCTGGTCCGTTTATTCAGCACGAACCGTATCCGGGCACTGATTACGTGCGCTGGGGAGTAAAAGGTGTTGACGACGCGCGCGCGAAGGTGCGGACGCTGGCCGAGGCCGGAGTCGATGTGATCAAACTGATCGATCAGGATCAGATGACGATGGAGGAAGTGCAGGCAGTTGTTGACGAGGCACACAAACGCAAGCTGCCGGTCGTCGCGCATTCACATCGTCCGGAAGAGATCAGGCGTGGCTTGCAGGTTGGCGTTGATTGTTTCGAGCACACTGGGCTCGCGACGGCGCCGGAGTATCCGGCTGAGATCGTCGTGATGATTCGCGAACGCACGGCGAAGATGAGTCTTGGGCCACTGTTCTGGACGCCGACGGTGCAGGGGCTTTTGAACTATGAATACGTTCGCGACAATCCCGAGCAGCTTGATGATCCATCGTGGCAGGTTGGTTTGCCGCAATCGATCATCGATGACATCAAGAATTCATTGAAGAAGCCCGGCCAGCTCGGCTACTACCAGATCACACCGCTGCGCCGCCCCACGCTTGCTCGAAAGATCGCTCAGTTAAATGAATCCGGTGTCGTGCTTCTCATCGGCACGGATAGCGGCATTCCGATGAACTTCCACAGCCAAACCACCTGGCGCGAACTCGACGCGTGGGTCAACGGCTTCGGCATCGACCCGATGGTCGCCATCCGCGCCGCCACCTACTGGCCTTCGGTCGCGATGAAGGTTTCAGATCAAGTCGGCACTGTCAGCGAGGGCAAGTACGCCGACATCATCGCCGTCCGCGGCGACGTGCTGCGCCACATAAATCTCTTGCAGGGCGTCGACATCGTGATCAAACACGGCCGCCGCTGGAAATGAGCAACAAAGGCACAAGGTGATTGAACGACAAACCATTTGTGCTTCTTGTGTCTTTTTGTAAGTTTTCGGGTCTCGCAGAAAGTGGTATGAGGATTAACGATGAGCACGCCTTCAGAAAGGGAAAAGATGCTGTCGGAGATGACGCGAGCCGAGAAGGCGGAGCTGCTTCGGTGGATAGTGCAAGATCTCGGCGACGATTTTCCAGGCATCGAGAGCAAACCCAATGTCATGGGTGGCGTGCCATGCATCACCCGCACGCGTATACCAGTGTGGCTACTTGAACAAGCCCGGCGCCTGGGAACCAGCGACGCTGATCTGCTCCGGGACTATCCGACACTCAAGGTCCAGGATCTTGCTAATGCATGGAATTTCGTTCGATCTCACCGGGCAGAAATAGAGGCGCAGATCGAGGCTAATGAGAAAGATGATGATTGATCCAGATCGGATCGGATGCACAGCGAATTGTGGACTCAATCGCCGAGGCTGCTGAATTGAAAGGCAAACTAGTTCGTGTGAATCGTCCGACTGCTTGAGATGGAACGTTCCTAAGCCTAAGCAATAAACAAAACACTTTGTGCTTTTTGTGCCTTTTTGTGGCTAGATCCGGCGGCAACTGCCGTTTAGTTGAGCGCCCTCTTCGACGACCAGCGCCGGTGACACAACCTGGCCTTTAACATTCGCAGTGCGGCCGAGGATGAGTTCCTTGCTGGCCTGAATGTTGCCCTCGACGGTTCCGTTGATCTTCGCGACGGCGACTTTGATTTCGGCTTTAGTAACTTCAGCGCCAGTGCTGATGATAAGCGTGCCGTCCGCTGACGTGACGTTGCCGGAAAAATGTCCATCGATGCGCAACATCGATTTGAAGCACACTTCACCAGTGAAATTCACGACATCGCCAACGAAACCAAGCCAATTGTCTTTGTTAACACTCGATCCCTGGCCGTTTATCAGTCTCGGTTTGCCCCGGTCGTCTCTGCTGGGAAGTGCTTGAGTAGTCACTGGCTGTGCCCCCGCTCTCGATTCTTTTCCTGTTGCCGTCTAGTTAAGATTGGTGGGTAGTTCGGCCGCCGGGTTGCCGCCGCCGCTGACTTGATCGGGAAGAAAAGAAAAATTTCCTAACTGATCGACACTATAACATTTGCCACTTCGCCGGGAATGTTACGATTAGATTGCCGTTCGAAGGCATCCACGTGAAGAAATCTGCTCGATGATCACTAATCGACTACTCTCGGCGTCTGATCTCCCTGCATTGTACGCGTGTTTTCTGGAGGCGTTTTCTGACTACCAGGTTGATTTGCGAATGTCGCAAGAGCAGTTTGCGCAACGGTTCGCGCGCGATGGAGTGCAAATGGAGGTCAGCGCCGCAGCTTTCGATAACGAACGAATGATCGGTTTTTACATGAATGCAATCGGTGAGTGGCTAGGGAAGCAGACGGCGTACGACGCGGGCACCGGTGTGATTCCGAGTTATCGCAAACGTGGAATCGCAAAAGACCTGTTCGAGTTTGTAGTGCCGCGACTTAAAGAAGTCGGAGTATCGCAGTACCTGCTCGAAGTTATCACTACAAACACCGCGGCGGTGAAGTTGTACCGAAAAATCGGCTTTGTTGAGACACGCCAACTCGCAGCTTTCATATCAGAGCAGCGGATAGAACCTGTCGAAGAACTCATTGGAGTGTCGATTCGGAAGGTTGAGCCGGACTGGAAATTGTTTGAATCGTTCTGTGACGGGCATCCATCCTGGCAGAATTCGATTGCGGCGGTCGAGAGAGTACAAGATCGAACGATTGTCGTTGGGGCTTATCAGGATGAGGAATGTGTTGGTTACGGTGTGGTGTTCAAGCCTTCGGGGATACTGATGCAGCTTGCCGTCGCACGGCATCACAGGCGAAAAGGGATTGGCGGTGCGATAGTGGCGGCGCTTCAGCGGGAGGTTGAGGGGTTTTTGAAGACTAATAATGTGGAGGAAGATGCGGAGGGGTTTTATGAGGCGCTCGGGTTCGGACTCATGCTTAGGCAATATGAGATGGTGAGAGCGCTTTAAAAACTTTCTCGCGCAAAGGCGCAAAGGCGCAAAGGAAGACGCAAAGATGAAGAGACGAAGAGTTAGTGTTCTTGCGGTGATGGTTTTGTGCTGGACCACAAGCGTGGCTGCTCAAAAAACAATTGACGAGGTGAGAACTAAAGCACCAACCGTCGCGGCGCCGAAAGAATGCCTCACGACGTTTCGCGAGTTCTTTCGTTACTTGCAGAACAAGGAACCAAGTATCGTTCATGATGAGCAGGCTCAGAAACGTTGGCTCACTCTGGAACTGCGAAAGGCGCTGGCGCAGAAAGTCGCGACTTTCACCAGCCCGCAGGACCACGACTTTCCCGGTAACGAAACATTCATCGGAGCATGGGACTATCCGACGACTTACTCCATCGTCTCGTCGCGACGTTATGGCAAACGCGCTGTCATCGACGTTCTTTACAAATGGGGACCGAAGACGAACTACCCCGGCGATGAGCGCACCACGTCGTTCATCTTTATGCTCGAAGACGGCGCATGGAAACTCGACGATGTCTACACATTCAGAGGCGAATTCGTACAAGCCGAAAGCCTCAATCAAGACCTCAGAGAAAAGTAATCAGGTGAAATCCTGATAATCCTGTCTAAAAATATGAAACTCGATCTTCACACGCATTTCTACACTGAGAAGTACTTTCAAACGATTCGAGATCTTCCCTCCGAGTTCTCTTTCGGCGAGAGTTCGACGGGTCAAACGATCATCACGTATCGTGGCGCGCGATTCTTCGGCGTTACGCCAGCGATGACCGATGTGAACAAAAGAATCGAAGAGATGGACCGCGTTGGCATCGACGTAGAAGTCGTGTCGCTTTCAACGCCAAACGTCTTCTTCACTGACGCGAAGCATCAGCCCGACGTCGCCGCGATGATCAACGACTCTTACGCCGAACTGATCTCACAACACCCGAAACGTTTCAAGGGCTTTGCCTCGATCCCGATGGACGCCCCGGACCAGGCGCTCAACGAACTTCATCGTGCCATCGACACGCTGAAACTAAACGGCGTAATCCTGCTGAGCAACATCGGCGGCAAGCCTTTGACCTCGCCCGAGTATCGCCCGTTTTTCGCCGAAGCAAATCGGATGAATCTTTGCATCTTTCTTCATCCGATGTTGCCGGCGAACTCAGACGCGTTTCGCGAGTATGTGCTTGGTCCGATTATTGGATTTCCATTCGATACGAGCCTTGCCGTGGCGCGCATGTGCTACGACGGAATGTTTGAGGAGTTTCCGAACATCAAATGGATCATCGGGCACCTCGGTGGCGCCGTTCCTTACCTGATGGAACGAATGGACAATGGCTTTCGGGATTTTGCGGATTGTCGCGCGAAGATCGACAAGCTGCCGAGTGTTTATCTGAAGCGGCTTTACTACGACACAGTTTCATTCAGTCCGCACACGTTGAAGATGGTTCGCGATATGGTTGGTGCGGATCACATGGTGATGGGGAGTGATTACCCGCACTTGTTGGGATCGATCGATCGCGCGGTGACCTCGATCGAACAACTCGAGATCACCGCAAACGAAAAGACTCAAATCTTTTCAGGAACCGCGCTTTCGATCCTTAATAACGCGGATTAAGGCCGTTTGCCCCAGACCGGTGGCGGTGGCTCTTTCGCCGAACGATCGACCGGACGCTCCTTCAACATCCGCATCGCCTCCTGCACGGCGCGTTCGAGTTGTGGATCTCTGCCCGCGATAACTTCCTTCGGCCAGTTCTCGATGTCGATATCCGGCCCGACGCCTTCGTTCTCGACGGCCCACTTTCCATCACGCGTAAAGAAACCACCACGAGGCGCGATCATCGATCCGCCGTCGATAAACGGCGGCGTGTCGGCTGTGTGCACCAAACCACCCCAGGTGCGCTTGCCGATCAATGGCCCAATCTTGCGTCGCTTGAACATGTAAGGCATCAAGTCGCCGCCGGAACCGGCCATCTCGTTAATGATCATCACCTTCGGTCCCCAGATACCCGCCGAAGGACTCGTGAACGGATAACGATCGCCGGCGACGTTATTGAAGTAGCCGTCGAAATCGCGCTGCAACACGTCGATGATGTAGTCAGCCGCCGAGCCGCCGCCGTTGAAGCGTTCGTCAACCACCACACCTTTCTTGTCCTGTTGCGAGAAGTAGTAGCGATTGAAACTCGTGTAGCCCGGCTGGCCAGTATTCGGCAGGTAGACGTAGGCAAGCTGTCCGTCGGAAAGCTTTTCAACCAGCCGACGATTCGACTCAACCCACGCTCTTGTGCGCAACGCCTGCTCGCTCGCAACCGGAACGACTGTAACCGTGCGTGCGCCTTCCATCGCCGGCGTCGAATTAACGGTGAGTGTGGTTTGACGATTCGCCGTGCCATCCAGCAGGCGATGAATGTTATCCGGCGCTCTCAACTCGATGCCATTGATCGCGAGAATGTAATCGCCAACATTCACGTTTGCGCCCGGCGTAGCGAGTGGTGAACGCAGATCCGGATTCCAACTCTCATTGTCGTAGATGCGCGTCACTTTGTAGCGACCGTTATCGATCGCGAAATCCGCGCCGAGTAGCCCGGCAACGGGCTGCGGCACTGTCGGCATATCACCGCCGCGAACATAAGAGTGTCCGACTGCGATCTCGGCGCCCATGTTGTCCATCAGGTAATTGAGATCGGCACGGTGCATCGCGTAGGGAAGCAACTGCCCGTACATATCTCTCATTTTGGCCCAATTGGTGCCGTGCATGTTCGGCACGTAGAGGTAGTCGCGCTGATTGCGCCAGCCTTCGTTGAAAATCTGTTTGAACTCCTCCTTCGGCTCGAGATACATCCGCAGCGTAACGTTCAAACGGCCGGAACCGGGTTGCGGCGCTGCTCTGTCGGCATCGACGAGGAACAATTGCGGAGCCGGAGGAGTGCCACCACCGCCTGGACCACCGCCCTGACCGCCACCACCGCCCGCTGAACGATAAGCGAGTTTCCGGCGGTCGGCGCTGATCTCGTACGCGGCCACACCAGTCGCGAATGGGTTCGCACGCCGCTCGCAGAGTCGATAACGGACCAGGTCGTTCCCTGCGCCACCACCGAAACCTTGTCCACCGCCACCTTGGCCGGCAGGTTGACGTGGTTCGAGGAAGAAAACCTGACCATCAACACCCGCCTGAAGATCCTCGTATTGCCTTTCCGGCACTCCGGGAACTGCAATGATCCTTTGTTGCAGTCCATCGAAATCGATCTGAACCGTCACGGGACCACGTGGACCACGTTGACCACCACCACCCTCACCTGGTTCTCCGCCACCGCCGCCACCGGCAGCTTCACCCGGACAAGTCCCCGGTGGCAGCCGGCGCGTTCCGGTACCAACGCCGCGATCTTCGTCACTCTCGGGTAGCAACGGACTCGGATCAGTTTTGCGCAAGACCGCGAAATACAATCCGAAGTTTGTTTCATGACTGTACGAGGTCATGTCGAGCCACTGTGAACGCAAGCCGAAATCGGTCGAGGCGAGAAACCAGAGATACTTCCCGCTCGCATCCCACGCGGGCCAAACGGCATCTGCAAGACCGTCCGTCACTTGTTTCGTCTCGCCGGTTTCGACGTTGCTGACAAAAACCGCGTGATACAGCGAACGTAGGCGGCTCGAGTAAGCGACCCACTTCGAGTCGGGACTCCAAACGGGATTCAACGTGCGCCGCGGGACCATCCACGGATCCTCGCCCACAACTTTTGCCTGCTCGGTCGCAACGTCGAGGACCCAGACTTTCAAGTTGGTATCACTGAACAGGATCTTCTTCGAATCGGGCGACCACGACGGTGTGTAGTAATGAGTTGGTTTGGCGAGTGTGATTTCACGTGGTGGCGTTAGGCCATCCTGCGCTTCGATCACGAGTTTGTATTCGCCCGATTTGTCGCTGAAGTAAGAAACAAACTTGCCGTCGGGTGACCATGCGGGATCGCGTTCGGCTGAACCACTCGAGTTCGTCAGATTACGCACGTCGCCTTTGTCTGCCGGAATCGTGAATATCTCACCGCGAGCTTCAACGACCACGCGCTTTCCGGTCGGCGATAGCGCCATGTTGCTCAGACGATTAGTAACGTCTTCCCAGTTGGGCATCATCCACGGAAAGTCGCCGGTCGCGATGATGTTCACGATCTTCGACTTGCCGCTTTTCGGATCGAGTTCGTGAATGTAGCCCGCCTGCTCAAACACCACCGTGCCCGATCCGGAATCCATCGACTTCACGTCGAAGTCAGTAAACTTCGTCATCTGCGTGAGCTTCTTGCTCTTCGTCTGATACTCCCAAACATTCGCTACGCCATCGCGATCCGAAATGAAGTAGACCGAATCATCGACCCAAACCGGATACACGTCTTTCGAATCCGTCCACGGTGGAGAAACGAGATCGTAGGTTTTTAGATCGACGATCCAGATCGGACGATTTTGACCGCCGCGATAATTGCGACGCTCTTCGTCCCAGGAGTTGTTCATCCGATAAGCGATGCGACTGCCGTCCGCGGAGATTTTTCCCTGGTAAGCGCGCGGCAATGCCATCGGTTCTTCAACGCCACCCTCCGTGCGCACCGTCCAGAATCTGGGAGTGCCACTCGGTGCCCACGTTGCGCGAGTTGAAGAGAAAAGGATCGAACGGCCGTCGGGAGTCCAGCCTTCGACCATATCGGCGCCGGGATGCCACGTCAGACGTTTCGGCTCGCCACCCTCCGAAGCGACGATGTAGACGTCAAAATTGCCGGCGTACTCGCCGCTGAATGCGATCCATCTTCCGTCTGGTGAAAAATGTGGATTCGCAGTTTGTCCCTGAAAACTGGTCAAGCGACGCGCACTGCCACCGGCGCGCGGCGCCACCCAGATGTTGTTCGCGTAAGCAAACCCGATTTGGGTTGAACTGACGGTCGGGGTTCGGAGCAGACGAGTTTGTCCACCGTGACCGTTTTGGGCGTTGGCCGTGGTTGAAAGCAGCGACGCAGATAGGATCACGAGCAGCACGGGCAAGAGACGGCTAGGCATTTGATGTGTTCCTCCAAGGAAATTGGAAAGACGGCGTGTAGCTTCTTTTAGCATGGAAGGCGCACGCGTCGCAAAGCGAGTTATAGGTCCTATAGGCCCCATAGGACTTATAAACAATTCGAGATTCGTTGTATTATCTTTACCTCAAACCCATCGCAAGGAGAAAGATCCATGAGTTTACTGAGACGTAGTTCTGTTTCGATCTTTGCTGTCCTGTTCGTGTTGTGTTTTGCTGCTGCGACTTTCGCGCAAGTGCGTTTGCCGCGTCCCAGTCCGAAGGCGAGCGTGATGCAAACGATCGGTGTGACCGACGTTACTATCACTTACAGCCGCCCGGGTGTTAAGGGACGAAAGATTTGGGGCGATCCGTTGCCGGGCCAAAAGGCAACCGGCGAGGCCACGCTCGACAATCAGAATGAGCGGCCAAAGGATGCGGTGATCGTTCCCTACGGTCACGTTTGGCGCACTGGAGCAAACGAAGCGACGATGTTCGTCGTTACCGATGATGTTTTGATCAATGGACAAAAACTTCCCGCCGGCAGCTACAGTCTGCACACAATCCCGAACAAGGATGAGTGGACGATTGTCTTTAACGGCACTGCAAACCAGTGGGGAAGTTTTAGCTACGACCCGGCGAAGGACACGCTTCGTGTTAAGGCCAAACCGCAAATGGTCGCGGAGAATCAGGAATGGTTGGAGTACACGATTGAACCTGTTAGCGAAGATTCAGCAAAAGTGAATATTCGTTGGGAGAAAATCAGTGTGCCGTTCACGGTTGGAGTTCCGGATGTGAATGCGTCAACCCTCTCTAAACTGAAGATTGCGGTTAGTGAGGCCAAGCCAGACGATTGGCGCACGCCGATGCAGGCCGGCAACTGGTTAATTAACAACACCATTCCTGAGGACGATGCGCAGGGAATGGCGTGGTTGGACCAGTCGATCAAGGTGAAGGAGACGTTCCAGAATCTCGCCGCCAAAACGAATGCGTTGTACAAGAGCGGAAAGAAGGAAGAAGCCTTTGCGTTAGGTGCGAAAGCAATTGAGCGCGGCAAGGCCGACAAGGCCGATACGGCAGGATTTGAGAAGCGCCTGGCCGATATGAAGGCCGGCAAGATCTAGATGGGTGTAGCAAAACTCACTGATCAGAACACGATCGTTCCGGAAAGCAAGTACGCGCGGGTTGAACGCGAGCGGCGCTATCTCCTGCGCGACTTGCCTGAAGGAATGACACGCGCCGATCCACACGTTCAAATCACTGACAACTACATCACGGGCTCGCGTCTGCGTCTGCGCAAGGTTCGCGATCCGCGCACGAACAAGTGGACGGTGAAGTTTACGCAGAAGTTCGCGCCGGATCCGGAAGATCTGTCGCGGACGATCATCACGAACACGTATCTCAACGCACTCGAAGCAGAAACGTTGTCGATCTTCAATAGTAATGAGATCCGGAAGAATCGTTACAAGTTTGAGTTTGAGGGGCGAGAGTTTGCGGTGGATATGTTTCTCGGGGATCTATTCGGGTTGGTGCTCGCGGAAGTGAGTTTTGAAACGGATGAAGAGCTCGAGAGTTTTCCGAAGCCGCCGTTCGCGTTGGTGGACGTGACGAATGAGGAGCTGTTCAGTGGCGGGAGGCTATGTGAACTTACGTTTGCGGATGTGAGGGCGGAAATCGTCGAGCGAGGCTTGATCAGTTCGGGTTAAAACCATCTCGCGCAAAGGCGCAAAGACGCAAAGTTCTGACCTCCGGCACCGCAGGTCTTAACTTTGCGTCTTTGCGCCTTTGCGTGCGAAGGCTTTTGCTGTTAGATAGGACGCTATGAGACTCCGTTTAGCCCTTCTGCTCATTTGCCTTCTTTACTCGTGGTCCTGCCGCAAATCATCAACGCCTCCGCCAACAGCGCCACCGCTAGCTGAAGCCACAGCCTCTCCGCAACTCAATCACCCGGAAGGCGGTAACACTATTGCCCCGCAGACCAGATTTTTCAAAGGCTCGATCGGCTCCTCTCTCGACCTGCAAATGAAGCTCGTGCGCACCGGCGATCAACTCGCCGGCAGTTACTTCTATCAAAAGATCGGCACTCGCATAAACCTGCGTGGCAACGTAGACAAGGACGGCAACCTTACTCTTGAAGAGTTTGACCCTGCCGGCAAACAGACAGGCGTATTCAAAGGTATTTGGCAGGTCAGTAAAGATGACGGTCTCGTGTCTCTCGCCGGCAACTGGTCCAAGCCGCTCAACGAAAAGGGAAGCGACAAGTTGACCGCGTTTTCAGTTCACGAAGAGCCTATCGTCTTCACAGGCGACGCCGAGTTAGTGTCCAAACAGATCAAGGAATCCAACAAGAAGTTGATGTACGAAATCTCCGCGCAGTATCCACAACTGACCGGCGGAAACAATCCCAACTTTGAGAAGTTCAATCAGGCTGCACGCTCAGCGGTGACGCAAAAGGTTGCGGTGTTCAAGAAGGCACTGGTACCGCAGGAAGGTGAAGAGCCTCCACCGGAAGGATCCATGGGAAGCGATCTGAGTATCGGCTACGAGGTGTTGCTTGCTCAGGACGATCTGGTGAGTGTCGAGTTTGACGTCGGGAGTTATTACCAGGGCGCCGCGCATCCGAACTCGTACACGGAAGTGATCAACTTCGATCTGAAGAACGGCAAGGCTCTAAAACTGAGCGACCTTTTCAAACCGGGCGCCAGGTATCTTCAAGCGATCGCAACTTACTCTATCGCGGATCTGAAGAAGCAGTCGAAAGAGAAAAACCTCGGCCTGATTGACGAGCAGATTGACGAGGGCGCTGGAGCAACGGCGAAGAATTACAAGAGTTGGACTATCACCAGGAAGGGTTTGCACATCAACTTCGATGCTTATCAGGTTGGTCCATATGCGGCAGGCCCACAATCGGTGCTGGTGCCTTACTCGGCTCTGAAGGATCTAGTCCAACCTGAAGGGCCTATTGCTCAGTTTGCAAAGTAGGGGAACTGATTTCACGGATGGTCGCGGACCGGCTGAAGTAGAAGGCGAGTAAAAACGCGACTAGCATGATTGCTGCGCCGGTCCAGAAAGTTACGAAGAGCGAGCGATCGCTCATGTAGTGGGGCAGGCCATCAGCTCCGAGATGTGCTATCGAACTATTGATCAGCACCGCAGCGAGGAACGGACCAACCGCTCGTGCGAGACTCGCCACTGACTGCGTCACACCCAAAACAACTCCCTGCTGTTCCGGACCGGCGGTTTTTGAAGCAAGACTCGTCAGCGCCGGAGTCGCGAGTGAGTTGCCCATCGAGAAAACGCCACCGCCGACGAGCAGCGCCGCCAAACCACCTGCTGCCGGACCAACAAACGGAACCGCAAACAGACTGATCGCGAAACAGAGCGCGCCAAAGATCACGAGCGGAAGTTCACCAAAGCGCTTCACGAGTTTGCCGATCAAACCACCCTGAATGATTACAGCAATGAGTCCAACGTACGCGAACAGATAACCGGTGTGCTGCGCATCGTAGCCGAACCGAAACATCGTGTAGAGCGAAAACGACGTGGTCATGATCGAGAACGACACGATGAACAGAAAGTAAATAATCAATACGAAGCTGAGCCGCGGCTCTTTCAGTGAGTTCAGCAGGTGATGAAAACCTCTGCCGCCGGCCGCACTGTTCTTCGCGGGATGATTTGCCGTAACTGTTTCGGGCAGTCTGAAGTAGAGCAACACGGCGTTGGCAAAACAGAGAGCGGCGGCGAAGAAGAACGGCACGTGTATGCCCCAACCACTCAGAATGCCGCCGATGGCTGGTCCAAAGATAAATCCCAGACCAAACCCGGCGCCGATCAGTCCCATTCCCTTCGCGCGATTCTCTTTCGTGGTGATGTCGGCGATGTAGGCTTGTGCGGTCGAGATGTTTCCACCGGTGATGCCGTCGAGAATGCGGCCGACGAACAGCATGAAGATCGTTTGCGCGAAGCCGAGTACGAGGAAACCGATTCCGGTGCCGATGATCGATAGCAGGAGCACGGGCCGGCGTCCGTACTTGTCAGACAAACCTCCGAGAATCGGCGAGAAGATCAGTTGCATGATCGAGTAGGAGGCGAATAGCAGCCCGACCATGCGCGGGGTTGCGTTGAAGGCGGTGCCCTCGGCGTAGAACGGCAGAACGGGAATGACGATGCCAAAGCCCACAAGGTCAATGAAGACTGTTGTGAAGATGACGATGAGGGGCGAGCGCGACATTCTCTTGTTGGGTGCTCTAAAGTTGAGCTTCTCTATCCACAGATTACGCGGATTCTATAAATCAATCTGTGTAATCTGTGGATGAGATCCTACCGCCTTCCTCCCGTCACGGCTCGATCGATGGAAGCTTGTCCACCGCCGGCAATCAACAGCGCCAGGGCCATCGCAAGCAGACTCAACGGATACTCATAACCTCGATTCGCAGCAAAGAAACCACCGGGCCAATGAACGCCGATGACAGCGGTCAGCATCGTGCAGGCAATGAGAAACGAGGCGAAGCGCGTCAGGAATCCGAGGCCGACCATGATGCCGCCCACGAACTCAGCAAAAGCTGCGGCTGACAACCAGAACCACGCGGGCCGCATAAAACTGAAAGGTGTGTTTCCCGAAATAAATTCATTGAAGCCTGATCCGCCGAAACTTCCCAGCACTTTCTGCGAACCGTGGGCAATCATTACCGCGGCGAGCCCCAGGCGAATCGGCAAAGTGAACCACGTTGGCGAAGTGGCCATCAGTTTCTTAAGCATATTGATGCCCTCGGTTTTGCTGATCCGAATTAGATCTGTGTAATCTTGTGGCCGCTATAGTAACATCCAACGTGCTGTCATCAACTTTTCTCGTGAGACGTTTGCAAATGCACAAACGCAGAGTGGTCTGCGCTGCGGCGTGGTTGTTCTTTGTTCCGCTTGTTGCCATCTGTCAAACTCCGCCGGTTGACCTCTCCTTTACCGTCGCCATGCCCAGACCGCACACACACCTGCTCGAGGTGGACGTGGGCGTCAGGCGCACGGCCAATGGCCCACCGGAAGAGCGCCTCGTGATGCCGGTTTGGACGCCGGGTTCGTATCTCGTGCGAGAGTTCGCGCGTCATGTGCAGGACTTCGCCGCCGTGGATGCTTCCGGCCAGCCGCTCAAGTGGGAAAAGATCAACAAGAACACGTGGCGCGTCGCCACCAACGGCGCGCGCGAATGGCGCGCGACCTATCGCGTTTACGCAAACGAACTCTCGGTCCGCACAAGTGAGCTCAATTCCGCGCATGCGTTTTGGAACAACGCAAACTTGTTGATGTATCTCGACGGCTTCTTGCAGAGTCCTTCCACAGTGCGTGTGCTCGCGCCTGATGTTTGGAAAGTCGCGACTGGTCTACCTGCCGTTCCGGGTCAGAAGAATACTTTTCGCGCCGAGAACTTCGATGTGCTCTACGACTCGCCGTTTGAAGTCAGCAACTTCAAGACGCTGGTCTTCAACGTTAAAGGTATCCCTCATCGAATCGTGATCGATGGAGAGGGGAACTACGATCCCGAACGCATGCGACGCGACGTGCAGAAGATCGTCGAGACGCAGGTGGAGCTAATGGGCGGCGAGATTCCTTATCGCGACTACACCTTCATTCTGCACTTACGCGGCGGTGGCGGTCTCGAGCACGCGAACTCAACCGCCCTGGGTTATCCACGTTTTGGTTTTCGAATCGGAGCCGATCGCACCACGTCCGCCTCGCCCGCTGCTACCGGTGCGGCGGACTACCGCGGTTTTCTCGGACTCGTGTCTCACGAGTTCTTTCATCTCTGGAACGTAAAACGGATTCGTCCCGACGCGCTTGGGCCATTCGATTACAACCAGGAAAACTACACTAAGCTGCTTTGGGTCGCGGAGGGAATCACGGATTACTACGCTGACGTGATCCTGCGACGGGCGGGGATGATTACTGAAGCTGAGTATCTGACAGCCACGGCGCGCTCGATTCAGGCGTTGCAGAATACGCCCGGGCGGCTGGAGCAGAGCGTCGAGGATTCGAGCTTCGACACCTGGATCAAGTTTTATCGTCAGGATGAAAACTCCGT
>JBIOVO010000058.1:0-6812 GCA_044867735.1 Pyrinomonadaceae bacterium
CCTGTAGATTGACCCGGCGCTACCGCGCTCGGTTCAGTACTCGTGGCTAAAGTCCCTGTTTGTCTAAGACTTGGACCTTCTTTCCGGAATCTGGACGTTCGAGCCTGGTCCAGGCTTACAATTTCCAAGCTATTACAGGGGTTTGTGTACGGCCCTTGATTTGCACGTAGAAGTGCACCTCTATATGTCCTAAAGACGGCGAGAGGCTGCAAGGGGTCGGTTCGGACCTTGATACCTTTGAGACGCTCGTCAATCCAGTAAACATCCAGCAACCAACAAAAACGACCCGTGCGGCTGGAGTTTTTTGGTTATTAGTAGTGTCTCCGTGTTGTATGAGGCCAAGTCGATGCCCCGGATTGACGATTTTTAGGGTCGTTGATCGATAGTTCAAAAACTGTATGAATGTAACTTTTGCCCAGTTATTTACAATTCGCCCCCAACGAACCCGACGGCGATTCGCCCCAGCGATTGTCGTCGTTCTAGGTGTTTTCTTTCTAACCGCGGTGCCCGCGCTGGCTGACGGAGTTCGAATCGGTCAGGTAGTGCAAACTCTGACAAATTCCCAGGCCAGACCTGAGCTGAAACTCAGCACGCTTGTTACTCAGGATCCGGTTAACTCCGGTACTAAGACTCCGACACAACAGAATGGCTCCACAAAGCCGTCTCAGGTTGGGAACGGAACCGAGGTTGGTGTTTCCGGGGTCACGATCAGCGGTGAAGGTACGACGATCGGCGTCGATACTATTGAAGTCGAAGCAGGCGAGGTCGAGGGAACCATCTGCGACTGCGGTGAGATCCTCGTCGCGGGTGGCGCATTTCCAAAATGGCCCTTCCTGTTTCTCGCCGCCGTGCCGCTAGTCTTCATAAACGAGTGCGACGATTGCGACCAGAAGCAGTCGAGTCCAACGCCAACGCCGACTCCAACACCGCCTTCTAACCCAACGCCGACTCCACCTTCTTCGGAAGTTCCGGAACCGGCTTCGTTGCTCCTGTTCGGAACCGGGTTAGCGGCGGCTGGCGCAAGTCTGCGGCGACGTTATTCCAAGGCAAAGCAGGTGAATTCGAAGGAGGAGGAAGAATAAAGATGTCGTTCGTCCATAAATTCATCCTCAGCCGCAGTTTCAGGTTTGTCTTTCCGGCTTTGCTCGCACTGGTCTTTTTCGCGGCTCAGCCGGCGAACACGGTTTCGGCAAAGCCGAAGAAAGCCAAGTACGGCACGATCAAGATCCTGACAAATCCCGGTGGCCTGCTGCTTACGATCGATGGCAAGCCTCGCGGTGAAACTTTGACGGAGTATCGTGCTTTCGATCTCGAACCAGGCGTGCACAACGTCATGGTCAGGCTCCCCAACGGCCAACCATGGATGCGCGAGATTGAAGTGCCGGCAGGACGTGTGAAATGCGTTGTCGTTAACTATCGACCGTTGCCACCGCTGCCCAAGTCACCCTGTCCGTTCCCGGTCAGTATTTCAGCGCCGCAGAAGGTCAACGACGGCGAGATCATTACTTTCAATGCGGACGTGGCCTACAGCGGTAACGCGAGTTTGCGTTACAACTGGAAAGTCACGCCATCAAGTGCGCGCGTTATCAGCGGCGTCGGTTCACCCACGCTGACGGTCGATTCGACCGGGCTAGGTGGTCAACGCATCATCGCCACGTTAACTGCTGACGATGGCTCTTCAGATCCAACTTGCGCTCAAAGCGCTCAGGCGGTTGCGGTTGTTACTCCTTTGGAGAAAGTGATAATCGTCGCGCGCGAGTTTGACGAGTGCAATAGTTGCTCTTACGACGATCAGAAAGCTCGTCTCGACAACCTTGCAGTGGAACTGCAAAACGAGCCGACCATGCGTGCTCACGTAATCGCTTACGGTGGACGTATGAGCCCGTTGGGTCAGGTGGAAGTACTGATGTCTCGTGCGCGTGACTATCTGGTTTCGCAGCGCGGGATTGATGCATCACGCTTGACGATCGTTAACGGCGGATTCCGCGAAACGGATAGCGTCGAGCTCTGGATCGTTCCGAGTGGCGCGGCAGCGCCTCGCGCAACACCGACCGTGAAGGCGGGAGACGTGAATCCTGCGACACGCCGGCGTCGCGGAAATTAATCAACCACCCAGACACGAAGCCACGAAGGCACAAAGGTTTTTTTATTTAAGCCTTTGTGTCTTTGAGCCTTTGTGGTTAAATTGCTTCTCGATAAAGAACCCTTCCCTCGAATTAGCCCCCTGCAACAATTGATCAGGTAAACAAGGAGGGACCTTCATGGCTGAAGAAGGCTCAAGCAGCAGCAGTGTGGGCGTAGTCGCAATACTGGCGATTTTTGTGCTTGTGATACTCATCGGGTTATACATGTTTAGAGGGCGAATATTTGGAGGTAGCGGAAGACAGAACATCGACGTAAACATTCAAACACCAGGCAAGTAGTTTCAGGATCATGAGCCACAGATCTACGCAGATCTGTGGCTTAGTTTTACTAATCCGGGGAATTTTGATAATCCTGTATTCGTGCCTGCACCAAACATCGACACCATCGTATCGCTCGCCAAACGGCGAGGTTTTGTTTTCCCTTCCTCCGAAGTCTACGGCGGGCTCGGTAGCGCCTGGGACTATGGGCCACTCGGGGTAGAACTCTGCAATAACGTCAAACAGGCATGGTGGCGTTGGCTCGTTTACGAGCGCGACGACATCGAGGGTATCGACTCATCGATCATTCTCAATCGTCTTGTTTGGAAGTACTCGGGACACGAAGCGACCTTTCACGATCCGCTCGTTGATTGCCGTGAGTGCAAAAGCAGAATGCGCGCCGACAAACTCGAAGGGTATTTTCCGGAGGGTGGCCCAACTGCTGATTTCGACGCTAATGCACGGCTGAGGGCCGGTCAGGTGAAGTGTGCGAACTGCGGTTCCACCAACCTGACTGACGAGCGTTACTTCAACATGATGTTTCGGACCACGCTCGGTGCGGCGGCTGATGAAGAGGATCCAACCGCGCTCGCTTACTTGCGCCCCGAAACTGCGCAGGGAATTTTTATCAACTTTCTGAATGTGCAAACTGCGTTGCGGCGCAAGATACCGTTCGGAATCGCGCAGGTCGGAAAGTCGTTTCGTAACGAGATCACGCCGGGCAACTTCATCCTCCGCACACGCGAGTTTGAGCAGATGGAGATGGAGTACTTCGTCAAGCCGGATGCGGAGCACTTTAAGCTCGTCGATGAGTGGGTCGAACTGTATCTCGAATGGTTCAAAGGGCTGGGCATCGATTCGGCGAACCTGAGCCTTCACGAAGTACCGGAGAAAGAGCTGGCCCACTACTCGAAACGAACCGTCGATATCATGTACCGCTATTTTCCGGAACGGCCTGAAGAAGAGCGGCAGTGGGAAGAGTTGATGGGTATTGCCTATCGCACCGATTTCGATTTGCGATCGCATTCAAGCAAGCCGGTTGATGCGGAAGGCAATCGCGTCAATCCTGATTCAACTGAAGATCTCTCTTACTTCGATGAGGCGTCGAAGCAACGTTTCTATCCGCACGTGATTGAACCGGCGGCGGGCGTAAACCGCACCGTGCTGGCAGTATTGATGGATGCTTATTCGGAAAAGACGAACGACAAGGGCGAGACGAGGGTTATTCTGAAACTTAGCCCGCAGCTTGCGCCGATCAAAGCGGCGATTCTGCCGCTGGCGAAGAACAAGCCCGAAATCGTCGGCATGGCGAAAGCGATCAAACGATCGCTCCAGCCGTTGCTGCGAGCCGTTTACGACGATACAGGTGGTATCGGAAAACTTTACGCGCGCCAGGATGAGATCGGTACTCCGATGTGTGTGACGGTGGACCATCAGTCGCTCGAGGATGAGGCAGTAACGGTGCGCGATCGAGATACGTGGGAGCAGGAGCGAGTTAAAGTTACTGATCTCGCGGAGTATTTACAGAAACGCTTGAAGCCGTATCCGCATCCGGCGCCGGAACCGGTCTGAGTTTTTTATGCCAGTAGTCAAGAAGCGAAATCTGCAAACTGAGACACGCCTGTTGCTCGAGTCGGACGATCCGGTGGAGTTGCCGCCGGCTGAGATTGACGATCACGCGGTGCTGGTCCAGTTCGAGAAGTTCAAACCGTACATTCCCGAGTTACTCGAAGAGCTTCGTGCGGGAACGATTGCCGAGCCCGTTCCGGTCATGATCGACGGATCGACCTTTGCGATTCACGGGAACACACGCACGTTCTGGGTCAAGCTGTGGCATGCCGCCGGGACTGAGCTGACAAAGATCGATCGCGCGCAGGTGATCAGTTGTCTGCCCTCGACGCGTGGAGTGCAGGTGGTGGTCGATTCGCCGGACGAGGACTAGAGGTTTTCTCACGTAAGGACGCAAAGGAGACCTGCAACTACCAGAGGGTCTTTCCTTTGCGTCTTTCTTTGCGTCTTTGCGCCTTTGCGTGAGATTGTTTTCTTATGCTTGAGTTGCCCCCAAAGGTAGTTGCCTTGTCGCAAGGCATTCACGACGCCGGCGGTCGTGCGTTGCTCGTCGGCGGCTGCGTGCGCGACATGCTGATGGCCGTTGAGCCTAAAGACTGGGACCTCGAAGTCTATCAACTGGACGCCGCCCGTTTGCGCGAGGTGTTGGACCAGTTTGGCTCGGTCAACGTCGTCGGCGAGTCGTTCACGGTTTACAAGCTCGACAACGATCTCGACGTTTCGATTCCGCGGCGGGAACGTAAATCAGGCCGCGGTCACAAAGGCTTCGTGATCGAAGGAGATCCGGCGATGAGCGTCGCTGAAGCAACGCGCCGGCGCGACTTCACCATCAACGCGATACTCCAGGACCCACTCACCGGCGAATTAATCGATCCGTTCATGGGCAGGCAGGACATTGAACGGCGAATGCTGCGGGCCGTCTCGGCCGACACCTTCGCCGAAGACAGTCTGCGCGTGTTGCGCGCGGCACAGTTTGCTTCGCGCTTTGATTTCGACATCGACGCCGGCACGGTCGAACTTTGCCGTGGGCTCGATCTCAGCGATCTCCCGGCGGAACGAATCTGGGGCGAAATGGAAAAGCTCTTACTGCGTTCTGCGCGGCCGTCGGTTGGTCTCGAGTGGCTGCACAAACTTGGCGCCACTGAGAAGTTGTTTCCCGAGATCCAGAGTTTGGTCGGTGTTCCGCAGGATCCCGAGTGGCATCCGGAGGGAGACGTCTTTGTGCACACCAAGCTCGTGATCGACAGGGCCCGGGAACTCATCGACGATCTCTCCTATGCGCGACAAGTGACGGTGATGCTGGCCGCACTGGCGCACGATTTTGGCAAGCCCGCGACGACGGAGTTTCTCGAAGGCAGGTGGCGTTCGCGGGGACATGAGGAAGCAGGGGTCGAGCCGACCGAGAGTTTTCTAAACCGGATCAATGTGCACACGATCGAGGGTTACAACGTGCGCGCTCAGGTCGTGGCGCTGGTGCGGGAGCACCTGAAGCCCGGCGAGTTTTATAAAAAGCGTGATGAAGTAGGCGAAGGAGCGTTTCGCCGCCTGGCGCGGAAATGTGAGCCGGATCTTCTGTATCGCGTGGCTAAGGCCGACTCGCTCGGCCGCAATGCCGAATGGGTCCCACGAGATCAGTGGTATGGCGCGGAAGCGCAGGAATGGTTTCGCGAACGCGCGCGAGAGCTCGAAGTCGAACAGCGCCCGCCGGATCCGATCTTACTTGGACGACACCTGCTTGAGCTGGGCATGACACCTGGACCAGCAATGGGTGAGATCACGCGTGCGGTTTACGAGATGCAGTTGGATGGACGCGTGCGAGATCTGGAACAGGCCATCGCAGCGGCAAAGGATCTTTTAGCGCCCTCCGGAAGCACCCTCAGCAACGACCTTCGGAACCAGCTCTGAGAAAACATAGCCTAACGTTTTGTAAATCAACTTGGCCGTCAGGAAGCTGGGCGAGTTATTGCCTGGAGTGGTCGAGAGTTCGGTGACGTCCATCCCTACGATCCGGCGTTTGCGTGCGGCTGTTTTGATTAGTGAGAGCACGTCGTACCAGAGTAGCCCGCCAGGTTCAGGTGTTCCGGTGGTTGGGATAAGGCTGGGATCGAAACCATCTACGTCGATGGTCAGGTAAACGTCTTCAGTGAGGCTGTCAACAGCCTCTTCGATCCACTCAGTGTGACCAACAATATCTTTTGCAAAAAATATTTTGGTCGGTAGCGTTGGGATCGCGCGCGCTTCATCCACTGACAGCGAACGAATTCCAACCTGCACGGCGGGGCAGAACTCAACCACGCGCCGCATGATGGAAGCGTGACTGTGTGGTGTGCCGTCGTATTGATCGCGCAGATCTGCATGCGCGTCGATCTGGAGCACCGAAAGCTTTGGAAACTTCTCGTAATGCGCTTTGATCACGGGACCTGAGATTGAATGCTCACCGCCGAGCATGCAGAGAAACTTGTCAGACTCGAGCAAGCGCTTCGTCTCGTCGTAGAGAGCCCGCATCATCTCCTCAGGTTCTCTATCGGCGTCGATTGCAGGAAGCGTGTGAATACCGATTTCGGCAGTCTCACCGCCGATCTCTTCGTCAAACAGTTCCATGTTGCGCGAAGCCTCAACTATCGCTTCGGGTCCATTTTTCGTGCCGACGCCGTAGCTGACTGTTTTCTCAAAAGGTACCGGCCAGATCAGAACTCGCGCGCCTTCAAGGCCCGAACGCGTCTCATCAAGACCACCAAAGTTAACGGGCAGATCCTGGGATTCACTCATGGTAGAAGGAAGACTAACACTGAAGAAATTTCTCGCGCAAAGGCGCAAAGACGCAAAGTTCTGACCTCCGGC
>JBIOVO010000059.1:0-35791 GCA_044867735.1 Pyrinomonadaceae bacterium
AATCCAGACCCACGTAAGCCGTGACTTGGCGCGTGGTGCTGAAGCGCGCGGTGGGCAGCAGCGTGTAACGCAACGCCAGGGACGTCAGCAACCCGATGCCGGGATGGGTTTGCAACAAAGCGATGGCGGCATCGTCCTTGGCGCGCTGCTGCAGCTGTGCTTCTACCGTGGCAATGCGTTCATTCATCGAAGCAATCAGCTGCAGCCACTCGTCTCGTTGCTGCGTCAGGACCGGCGACAACGGCAGCGCTTGCAGTTGGGCGATGCCCTTCTCCGTCAGCAACTGTCGTTTCAACGGCAAGCCAGCGTTAATGCCGATCGCATGCAGCGAATTCTTGGCAATCGTGCGCACCTTCACCAGCTTGTGTCGATAACGGAGCTGGCGCAATACCGTGCGGCTTTCTTCGCTGAAGCTGTGCACCCTGGGAAAGTCTCCTTTGAGCAACAAATCCAGCATCAAATCAGCATCGCGACGATCGTTCTTCTGACGGCGCGGGGCCTTGCGTCTAATTTCTGCCGGATTACCCAACCAAATGGTGTGGCCTACTTCCGCCAGCATCTGTTCGAACCAGGCGCTGTAACCACTGGCTTCAAAGGCAACTATTACCTCACCAGTAAACTGCTGGTAGAAGGAGCGCACATCATCATGCTGATGCCGCAGCTTCTGGCCATGAATCTCGCCATCGGTGGAATTGCAGTAACTAATCGTCTGTTCACGCGCATGAAAATCCACGGCGACGTATACTGTCATCGGGCACCTCCTTTGTGATTCGCAAATCCACAGGCCTTGAGTTTACAAAACTCGCGGCGGGAGGTGCCTTTTCATGACATCAGAGATCGCAGAGCCGAGGCAAACGATGGTGAGGGAATCCTTCATTCCGGTTGGAGCTCTTATGTTTTTTGCTCGCCGAGTTCTTCAACGTCCTTCTCAAGAAAGTAGTTGAGAAGAGTGCGAATACCCGCGATGGCAGCCAATTGGCCAATGTCTGTCCATGTTGGGCTAATGGCGCTGCGAACCACATCGGCAGCTAACTGAAACTCCAATCCCAGCAGCATCCAGGTTCCAAATCGCACGAAGATTTGCCTTCTTCTGGAGAAAGGCTTCCAGCCCACAGGTTTGGCTTTTGGAATTATGAGCGAGATGACTGCTTCCAGCGCGCCGTAAGCGATCAGTAGTGCCGAGACCAGTTCTACTCCGAGGGCAATCTTGCCGGCAATCTCTTTGAAAAGTTCTTCCACCTGGTTTGCCTTTCACCCGCGGTGATACTGATAACTCGACCGCGAATCCGACTTACCGGAAATGCTTCCTCAATTGAGAATCGTTAGCGAAGCGAACGCTCGAGGAGACGAATATGCGTTCCGCACAGGCATCTCTGATGGCAGTCTGTAGATCCGCCGCCATGCTCATTTTTATTACGTAGCCAAGGCCGCCGGCTCGTAGTGCTGCCCGCACCCAGTTGGGATCCTCTTCCACTGTCAGGAAGACAATTCGTGCCGTCGAACCTTGTTTGCGAAGTTGCGTTACAGCCTCAATACCGTCTAGTACGGGCATGGAAATATCTACGAGTAAAACATCCGGCTTAATTCTGGTGCACTCATCAATCAATGCTTGCCCGTCACCCACTGCGCCAACAACCTCAAACTCCGGTTCCAGAACGTGCCTAATATTTTCACGCATCTCCTGATGATCTTCAGCAATTAAGACGCGAAGCCTACTCAAAGGATCCTCAATTCATCCCTGTTACTTTCAGCTGGGAGTGTCATCGTAGACGTGCCGGAGAATGGGAGCCACTCTCAAAATTTATAGGACTTGAGTTTCGTGCGGATTTAAGTCGTTTCGAGGTAGGAAATACTTCGCAGCCTTTCGCTGCGCCGGCAGAGCGAAGCGGAAAGATTGGACCACAGTCGTAACAACGGCTCGAAGTTTGACGCCTTAGAAGGCGCTCAGGTTTTGCTTGAGGGCAAACTGAATCAGCTCAGCATTGGTCTTGATTTGAAACTCAGACATGATGTGGTACTTGTGGTATATCACCGTTCTCTCGGCAATTTGCAAAATGTACGCTGCCTCTTTCATGGACCTTCCCTCAGCGAGGAGCTGGAGTACTTCTCGCTGGCGGTTCGTCAACTTCGGACCTGACCCGTTTCGCAATACCGGCTCTAACATCGCTTCCTCGAGAGGCTCTTCGAGTTCAGCAGTCACATAGCGTTTGCCGCGGAGCACAGAACGAATTGCCTTGTTCAGCTCCGAAGCCGCGGAGGTTTTGAGTAGAAAAGCACTCGCTCCGAGCCGGAACGCCTCAGCCGCCAACTTCGGATTATTGCTCATAGTGAGATAAACGAGCTTAGTTGCGGGCAAGCTTTCCTTGACTCTTCGTCCTGCGTCCAAACCGTTCAGCAGGGGCATCGCGATGTCGAGGACGATAACGTCTGGCTTCAACTCAGCCGCCTTCGCGATCACGGCGTGACCATCAGCAACGACGCCCACCACTTCAAACTCCGGTTCCAGCACCTTTCGAAACGCATCAGGCAACATTGTGTGATCATCAGCCAATAGAATCGTTCTGCGTTTCATAACTCCTCCATTCGTACTAACAAATAATGGCTGGCTTGAAGCGAGGTCAGCTACCGGTCCACTCGGTTTGTCCAAAGGAACGTAGGCTTTTATGGTTGTGCCTTTTAAGCGTTGGGACTGAATTGAAAGTTGACCGTTCACCAATCTCAGTCGTTCCCTCATGCTAATCAGCCCCAGGCCGTTTCTGCGGTGGTCGGAATCAACGTCAAATCCTGCGCCCGAATCAACAATCGTGAGAGAGATCCCCTGGGCGTCGCTTGAGAGATCAACGCGTGCCTGTTTAGCTTGGCTATGCTTGACGACGTTATGTAGTGCTTCTTGAATGACCCGATATAGGCACAGTGCGAGCTCTTTGTTGAGTTTCAGCGCCGCGTCGTGCTGAACGAATTCAACTTCAAGGTCATGAGCACACTTAAGTTCCTGGCAGAAAGACTCGGTGGCTGCCGCCAGTCCCAGTGAATCAAGTATTGACGGATGCAAACTGTGTGAAAGAGCACGGATACTTCCCGAGAGATCTCGTGCGTTCTTCCAAAGATCTTCCATTCGTTCGCGCATTTTTTGCACCGATTCAGGTGGATCCAGGCGGCAGTGTTCGAGTTGGATCGCCAGAAGGGCCACTCCCTGATTCAGATCATCGTGCAGCTCTCTCGCAATACGCCGTCGCTCTTCTTCCTGCGCATTGATGAGTCGTCCGCCGAGGCTCTGCACAGCTTCTTCCGCTCGATGTCGCTCGATGGCTATGCCGGCGATGTGAGTAACGGTCTCGATTAATTGTTGTTCGAAGCCATCATCACTCCCAGAGTTGGTGTAATAGAGTGTGAGAAAACCAAGTACGTGGCCTGCGTGTGAAAGTATCGGAGTAGCGGCAGACGCACTTAATCCATGACTGGTGGCGAGGTCCCGATCCGCTCTCCACGAGCCGCTAATTGCAGCCAGGTTCGCCAGAGAAAAACTCGGGGCAAAGGTATGGCGCACATCGCGGCCGTCCTCATCAAGCAGCGAAATCGAACAAAGGGTTCCTTCAGACTGGGCTTCAACCAAGAGCACCAGACTGTTAAGCACATCATGCAGGGGCGCCTGTGCTGCGATTCGTTCAAGTACCTGGCTTTGCCCATCCCGAAATGCTTCGGCTTTTTTGCGCTCACTGATATTCAGCGTAACACCGCGAAGTCCCACCTTGCGGCCTTGTTCATCCGTGATAACGTCCAAATGCTCTTCAACCCAAACTACGTGTCCGTCCTTCCTCCGACAACGAAATTGAACGCTCTGTTGCCGGCCACTGGCGAAAACCTTTTCACTGCACTGAGCAGCTCTTTCACGATCCTCGTCGAGAATGATCGATACCCAGAAATCTGGGGTAGAAAACCACTCGTCGGCGCTGTAACCAAAGACCTTTTCAACGTAGTCGCTGACAAAATCGACTTTTTTTGAACCATTAGCGTCCAGTCGTGATTCCCAGACAATGCCCGGAACATTCGATACAACTTCATCCAGATGACGATGTTCTGCATCGACGAGAGCAGCAAACTGCTGACTCTCGAGCTCGGCATGCCGCCTTCGCCTCAGGCTTATCAAGAGCAACGCAATCAGTACTGCTTCCAATACACAAAGTGATATCACCCCCACAATGCGCCATTTGTACGTCTCCCAGAGGGTCGGATCCTTGAACCGAACAAGGGTGCCTGGGGGAACCAGAGCTTCATTGATTTTCCATCGCCGGAGTTGTCGCCAATCCACCGTGGTAATCTTTGGTTGTATTTCGACGACGGGAATGTTTTCCGGTTTTTCACCCTTCAGCACTCTTACCGATATCTCGGCCAGCTTCTCGGCAAGCATCCTACCGCTCAGCAACGTTCCTCCCACGATCTGTTCATTCTGCCATTCGTACCAGGTGTATATCGGAGCGTTTGCCGAGGGTGACAGTAGGCGCAGCGCGTCACTCGGGTTATATCTGTTACCGGTGGGATCGGAGGTAAACACCAGATGGTAGATTATCGAGTCCGATGGAAGATGGGCCAGTTTCGTTTGCAAATCTGATATCGTCAGCCCCTCGAGGTAAGTGATCTTGACTCGACTTTCATACTTTTCTAATTGCGGACGGGCCTTAGTCACGTAGAACTTATCAAACTCACCGGATCCAGCGACTACAAACACCTCCCTGGTTCCGGGCTGCAACTTCAAGGCGAGCTCGAAGCTGCTTTTGAAATCCAGGAGATGAAACGCCCCGGTGGAGTTGGGAAACGCTTGCGGTTCGCTAATCGTCAGGAATACCACGGGAATCCCTGGAAAGAGCTGAGCCTGGTACTTTTTGACGAATTCGAAAGCGACTCCACTATCCACCACGACAAGGTCCAACTTCTGGTTCGCGTACCTGCGAGTGAGAAAGTCTCCGAGTGCTTCCTGATATCCGGCCTCTTGAAACCGGACTACATCGATCGACTCAGAATAGAGATCTACATCTCCTAACTCGCGACTCAATACCTCACGAAAGACATTTTCGAAAGTCCTGGTGGACGGTGCTTCTCGCATCATCATGGTCAACATCAGCACCCGGTTTTGCTTGTTGTCTGCAGCCAAAGAAGTTTGCCGGCCTGCTACCAACAGCACAAAAAAACAGAACACGATTCGAAGGCTGATTATCCGGCGTTTCAGGCGTCGCTTTAGCTCAATCGGAGACTGATGGTTGGTGGATAGGAAAGTAGTAACCGGCACGACACCAATTACGAAACGTGAGGAAGTTTTGAAGCTGCAGTCTGACACAGAGCCTATTCCAACGTTGGTCCCAAGTACGCAGTGGACCGGAGACTAGGTGTTTCCGCGACGATTGATGGGAAGTCTCTCCAATAACAATCTGACACCCGTATTCAGATTGCGTTTAGTTCGTTGGCGCTCTGAAACTGATCAGTGTAGCTAGTGAAACGACTCTCAGTAGCGGTCGATTCTGCCAGTATTAGTCCAAAGCGTAAATACAGGTTTTCATGTAATTACTAGTAAAAACCAACCCTACTCTCGAAAGAAATTCTGTGGAGCTTTCGTCTACATTCGCCTGAACCAACCAGTGAGTAAGACGAAGGATTTCCTCCCGAAGTCCTATCAGAACTGACAGTTCTCACGGTCCGTCAACCCACATATATTGCTGGAGTTCAAAAACAGGCTTGGTGCTTGGAGTCATCTTGCCGGTCAAACTTTGGAACTTATTGGATGTTCCGTCTGCCGAACAAGCACATAACGCCAGCTCGAGATGTTGGATCTGAGGGAATAAACGAGCTGTTAGCACGCCGCAGATTCAAGTCTCCTTGGAGAAACTGGGTCTCTTCGCAGAGATCAAACCAGTCGCTAGCGGCTCGAACTCATTAAGAAAGGTAATCAAGAACTATGGCAACAAAGAAACCCAACATACTAATTTTGTGGGGAGATGACATCGGCCTATGGAATGTCAGTCACTTCAGCCGGGGCAGCATGGGTTACCGGACCCCTAACATCGACCGCGTCGCTGAAGAAGGAGTAACCTTCACTGACTACTACGCACAACAGAGCTGCACTGCCGGTCGCGCGAGCTTTATCTGCGGCCAAAACCCGATCCGCACGGGCCTCACCAAGGTCGGGATGCCCGGCGCCACAGTAGGGCTTCAGGCCGAAGACCCGACCATTGCCGAACTGTTAAAGCCTCTTGGCTATGCGACCGGTCAATTCGGCAAAAACCATCTGGGCGACAGAAATGAATACCTGCCAACGGTGCACGGTTTCGACGAGTTCTTTGGCAATCTCTATCACTTGAACGCCGAAGAGGAACCGGAACTACCCGACTATCCCAAGGATCCTGGTTTTAAGGAAAAATTTGGACCCAGAGGCGTACTCGACTGCAAGGCAACGGACACGGACGATGCTACCGAGGATCCGCGATGGGGGCGAGTGGGGAAACAGACGATTACGGATACCGGCCCGCTAACTAAGAAGCGCATGGAAACTGTGGATGAGGAGATCACGGCGCGGGCCATCCAGTGGATTGAGAAACAGGTCGCGGCGGATCAGCCGTTCTTCTGCTGGTACAACGCGACAGCCATGCACTTCCGTACTCACGTTGCGCCAAAGAATATCGGCAAGAGCGGGCAAGACGAATACAGCGATCGCATGGTGGTCCACGATGAGCAGATCGGCGAGATCCTGGATAAGCTCGATGAACTGGGCATCGCGGACAACACGCTCGTCATGTATTCCACCGACAACGGCCCCGAGAACGACACCTGGCCGGATGGCGCCAACACCCCATTCCGCGGCCAGAAAGACACTAACTGGGAAGGCGGCTGGCGCGTACCATCGTTCATCCGCTGGCCGGGCAAGATCAAGGCCGGTTCGGTGCTGAACGGCATTGTCTCGCACATCGACATGTTGCCGACGTTGTTGGCGGTTGCCGGCGGCGACCCGGAAATCAAGGAAAAGCTCCTTAAGGGTTACAAGGTCGGGGACAAGACTTTCAAGGTGCATCTCGACGGCTACAACATGGTGCCGTACTTAACCGGCGAGGTGAAAGAGAGTCCGAGAAGATCTGTCATGTACTTCAGCGATGATGGCGACGTCATGGCGGTTCGAGTTGGTGACTATAAGTTCAACCTGGCGTTACAGGAGGCCCATACCATGCAGCTTTGGGCCGAACCTTTCAAAAAGCTTCGGGTACCGCACATCACCAACATTCGACGCGACCCGTTTGAGCGGGCCGACTTCAACTCAAACACCTATTGGGACTGGATAGTCAATCACGTTCCACAACTGTACCTGATGCAGGAAGTGGTTGCGGAGCAAATCGCGGGCTTTGCCACATTCCCGCCGCGCCAAAAACCTGCTTCGTTCAACCTGGACGCTGTCATGGCCCAAGCGCAGGCCGCAACTGGAGCTGCCGCGAAAGCGAAAGGCGCCGGAAAGTAAACCGCAATGGACTGCGGATAAGGTCAATTGAATATCCCCGGCCGACAACGGTTCGCCCGGGGATATTTGCTTTGTGGCAAAGGACAGAAAGGAAGATCAAATGAGAAGCAAAACGATGAGAACCGCATGCAGTGTAGTCTCGGTCCTCACCGCATGTTTGCTGCTGTGTGGCGTTGCTAACGCACAGGATACGGTTAAAGGTGCAATCAGTGGTCGGAGCGGCGCCACCATGACGGTTAAGACTCCGGGGAGCGGCGATGTGACCGTACTACTCACACCGTCAACCAAGGTGGAAGAGGCCGAGGGATTGTTTCGCAAAGAGACCGTGAACGCGACCGCGCTGGTCCCAGGGCTCTATGTGCAAGTGAAAGGGTCCAACAATGATCAGAATCAACTTGTCGCCAACACAGTCAAATTCAGTGGTTCAGATCTCAAAGCCGCCGTGGACTCACAAGCCGGGCTGGCTCCGACGCAGCAGCAAGTTCAGCAGCAGCAAGCGCAAATAAAGGCCCAACAACAAACAATCCAGAAGCAACAGGCGCAGATTGAAGCGGAGAAGGTTGCGCAAGCCGAACACGCCGCGGAGATTGCCGCGAACAAGCAGGCAATCGCGGACGCGAATGCCCGCTTTGGTGAGCTGGATGAATACAACATCCTTGGTGAAGCAACCGTTCTGTTCGGGAACGGAAGGGTTGAAGTTGAACAGGAGTACCAGGCTCAATTATTGCAATTGGCGAAAAAGGCCCAGGGGATCAAGGGATACATGATTCAGGTAAAGGGCTTTGCGTCGAAAGTTGGTAGCCGCGCGCTCAACCAGAGGCTAAGCCTGGAGCGCGCCCGAAACGTGACGAATTTCCTGGAACAGCAAGGCAACATTCCGTTGACCAACATATTGGCTCCGGGTGCAATGGGCACCAGTGTGGAGGTGGCTCCAGACACAACGTTAGAGGGGCAGGCTGAGAATCGCCGGGTTGTAGTGATGATCCTACAGAATAAAGGAATCGCCGGCCCGTGATGATGGAAGAATTAATGAAAGGCGGTGAGTCCAAAAGCGGGACGGCATCCTTCGAAAGAGTTCGCGACTTCTACGAACGGATGCCGTACCCTGCGCCACTCACGCGCCTGGATGAGCATCGCAACTTATACAAGAACCCTGATCGTCGCCGAGCGCAGTATCATCTTTTGTGGCCGACTGAACCGCTGCGCGAAGACCTTGAGATCCTCATAGCTGGCTGCGGAACTTCACAGGCAGCAAGATATGCCTCCCGAGAGCCGAGTGCCCGAGTAACAGCAATCGACATTAGCGAAATGAGCCTGCGCTACACGCGCGACCTGCAACGGAAGTATGACTTGCAGAACCTCGAGATCCATCACCTGTCGATTGAAGACGTCGGAGAGCTTGGACGCACTTTTGATCAGGTCGTTTGTACCGGCGTGCTTCATCACCTGCCAAGTCCCGACTTGGGTCTGAATGCCCTTCGTGATGCATTGCGTCCGCAAGGTGCGATGAACCTGATGGTCTATGCCACCTACGGTCGGGCCGGCATCTACATGATGCAGGAGTACTGCCGACTCCTTGGGATAGAGTCGTCGGACAAGGAACTGAAAGAGTTGGGAGACACTCTCAAAGCTTTGCCTTCAAGTCACCCGATTGCGAATGCAATGCGCGCGGGTTTGGACTTCAAGCATCCTGACTCCCTGGCTGATGCATTGCTCCATCCACTCGATCGCGCCTATTCAGTCCCGCAGTTGTACGCCTGGCTCGGGCGCTGTGGACTTACATTTGGTCGCTGGGTCGAACAGGCCCCCTATTTGCCTCAATGTGGCTTGACCGCTGGCACTCCACACGCGAAACGTCTGTCCTCTCTTCCGTCACAAGTACAACACGCTGCGATGGAGTTGTTTCGCGGCACGATGGTCCGGCACAAACTGATTGTCTATCGCGATGATCGGGACGGGGACACTCAGCCCATCTCCTTGGATGGCGATCGATGGCGCGAATTTATACCTATTGCAGTGCCGTGGACCGTATGCGTGCGCGAACGTGTGCCGCCAGGGAGCGTCGCCGTGTTGATTAATCGTGCGCATGCATTCACGGATCTCATTCTGACCGTCGACGAATCTGAAAACCGCCTTCTGAGCGCGATCGATGGAAAACGAACACTCGCTGAGATTTTGGAAACGGCGGGAAATGGAACCAGCGAGCGGAAGGCCCTGAGTTTCTTCGAGCGATTATGGCAATACGACCAGGTGGTCTTCGATGCGGCACGACTTCCGGCTACAAAGACGACGACTTAAATTAGCCTATCAACATCAGAATGATAATGTCAGAAAGAGGGATCATGGTTTACGACGTAAAATGTCCGTGCGCACCATCAGGAATACGATGATCGTGATCACCACTATCAAAATCCCAGCCATTGCTTTCATGATGTGAATCCTAACCCCTTCGGAAACTGTCGTTACTGTCCTGCGTCAATCTTTTGTTTAATTCGGCTCAGGGGCCTTATCGGCAACGAAATCAACCGTAACGTTGCTGCCATCGGCCGATGTCGCCTTGATGTTCAGCTTATCGATCGACTTCCCGTCCTCTCGCAGAAATAGTTTTCCGGTGCCGGTTGCGTTTCCGCTTACTACACCACCGGTGATCTTGAGGTCAATTCCCTCCTTGAGAGATTTACCTGCTGACCAACTCCCCTGGGCGGCTAGTTGCAGATCGGCGTAGAACGTCAAATCGGCCGCACCTTCTTCCTTCAGGACTACCCGCACCGAAGTAAGCTCGTGCTTATCGATATCGGATATGGTTATCGTGCCTTTACCCTTGGCCGAGGCGTTGAGGGAAGTGATCTGTTGTGCAACCGCGGCGACGGCGAGCAAAAGCGCTATTGCAATCGTAGGAGCAAGCGTCTGCGTAAGTCGCATATCCAATTTCCTGCCCTTTCATTCCTGGAGATTGCTCGGAAATTCTAGAAGACTGAGTGGGGGTTGGTAACTGTCATAATTGATAGGGCGGGAAAGAGAGCAGTGGTGCCCCCGGCGCGATTCCAACGCGCAACCTTCAGCTTAGGAGTCAGTGCGAGGATGTTTACTCACGTTTGGTCTAACGCTCATTGCGAAAGATCTTTTTTCAGACGAAGGAAAACATGCCCTGCTACCCAATACTCACGCTTGAGTATCTCGACAAGTATCAGGAAGAATATTGGAAACAAGAAGAAAAAGGAACTAGACAATTACTTATGAATGCGGCCTGGCATCCAAGAGGTGCACACAGATTTAGAGACGATTCTGTGTGCGAATGTGTGCAAACAAAAACAAAAAGCACCAAAGACGCTAAGCGGAAAAGCGCAACCTCGATGCGAAAAGACAACAGTCAAGAAGAAGGGGCGTGATTATGAAAGAGCATTCTTCTGCGCCAAGAGGATCGTTGCTACACGCGATCAGAAAGAATCATAGCTTGAAAACGAGTTGTGCTGGATGCCGAAAGATTATTGGTTTCTTAGAAATACCTGGCTCTTACATTGTAGTCAAGGCTTAGATCAGGGGCGTTGATACACGTGCGTGAGGTTCGCTTGGAATCGTGCCTCATCATATGGTTCACGTAGCATACTGTGCTTGAAGTGCCTTGTTTGTGAAAAACTGGAGGACAACTGCGGGACAAACTTGTGCCGCGTGCCTGCATTTAAATTAAAGGGCCTTCTAAACAGATCCTACTGCCACTCAGCTACGGCGGACGGGGTTCCACTAGACAAACAGGTGCGCAGGGTCTAAGTCCTCGCGGATGATACGCAACTCTTCGTTGCTGGGAACCTGAGTTGTTGTGAGTTGCGGTGAAATACGTATGCCCCAACCAGTGTTTTCTTTTACTTGTTCAATGGTGCATCCCGGATGCAGTGAAGTGAGCACCATCTCACCGTCAGAAAATCCGTAGCAGCCCAAATTCGTAATGACCATTGCCGGGCCATCTCCCGGCAGGCCCAGCCGGCGCCGGCCTTCAGGTCCGTCGACAAAGCCGGGCGACGTAACGAAGTCCACGCATTCGGGAAAAGAGCGTTTGCTTTGTGGCGCGATAACGAATACTCGCTTTGCCAGAATTGCAATCTCACAGGCACCACCACTACCAGGTAAACGCACCCTCGGACGCTGATAATCTCCGATGACAGTTGTGTTGAGATTACCGAAGCGGTCGATCTGAACGCCTTGCAGAAATCCAACATCGATAAGTCCGTGTTGCAGGTAGAAGCTGAACACATCAAACATGGAAAAGACACCAAGCGAATTGGTAACGAGCGACGGATCACCGATTGAAATCGGCAAACGTTTCGGGTCCGCCCCAACCGCGCCTGATTCGTAGATGAGAACAAGTTTCGGCGCGTGCAGACGTCGAGCCAGGTTGCACGCAAGGTTTGGTAGTCCGATCCCGACAAAAACGACCTCGCCATCCCGAAGCTGACGTGCTGCCTGGCAGACCATCAATTCCTTCAGGCTAAAATGTTGTTCATTAATAGCCATAGTTGACCGGCTCACAGTAATACGAGCCCGCTTTCAAGCGATCCATCTGAGCGCCCATGCGCCTGACATACTCGCGTCGGTCGCACACACCATAGACCCACTCTTCCAGGTATCTATTGAATAACGCTTGATTTTGCGAAATCTCGCGCCACCGGACGTAAAAGTCGTTGTCGCGATCATAAAAGCCTTGCGCGTAAGACGGATGGCAGCCAAAAGGTTCATGTACTACGGCGCTAACGATCAATCCCGGGATCAACGTCCGGTTTGGATCGGAACGAATGACGTCCTCCGAAACAATCTCTTCAGCGACTACGATGGTGTTCCGTGACGCGAACGCAGCTTCCTTCTGAACTCCGATTAGACCCCAAATTTGCGCGTTGCCATTCTCGTCGGCGCGTTGGACGTGAATAATAGCCGTGTCCGGATTCAACGCCGGCACTGCTGCCAGTTCTTCTCCCGTGAACGGACAAACGATTGTCTTAATCAAGGGATTCACGCGAGGCAGATCACTACCCATGTAGTTTCGCAACGGATAGAAAGGCAGCCGCGCGGCGCCGGCAGTCAGACGGGCGACCATACCAAAGTGCGAATATTCTTCGAGTTCAATTGAATTGGGGATGCCATGTTCGACGGCCCTGCGTAGAGCATAAAGCGGACCGGCGCCGGGATTTCCCGCCCAACTAAATACTAGTCGTCGTGCGCAACCGGCTCCGATTAATTGATCGTAAATGAGATCCGGCGTGAGGCGGCACAGGGTGAGAGCGCGTCGTCGCTGGCGGATGATTTCGTGCGCGGCAGCAAAACAGATCAGATGTGTGAACCCCTCGATGACAATCACATCGCCGTCATGCACAAACCGGCGTATGGCTTCAGGCATCGTCTTTAATTTCGTTTCTGCAGGCACGCGGCGCATTATGACTTTGCTGGGCGATGTGGTACAAGCCGCCTTAGGTCTGGTCTAACTTACACTCGAGGTCCGTATGAGAATTCGCATCTCATTTCTTGTTGTTTTGTTGCTGCTCGCTGTCCCGACGTGTACCGCTGCTGAGATCGACTGGACCAAAGTTCGCGCCGAAGCAGTTCAGTTGTTGCAAGAGTTAATCAGGATCGACACTACCAACCCGCCGGGTAACGAGCGTACTGCGGCCTTGTACCTGCAAAAGTTGCTTGAGTCCGATGGTATCGAAACTCGATTGTTAGACGTCGCGCCGGGCCGCGCGAACCTCTACGCTCGGATCAAGGGCGATGGCAGTCGCCGTCCGCTGATCCTGCTCAGTCACACTGACGTGGTAATGGCCGAACCACAACGGTGGACTGTACCTCCTTTCAGTGGTGAACTACGCGATGGCTTCATCTACGGCCGCGGCGCGATTGACATGAAAGGCACCGCTACAGTTCATGCGACGCTAATGCGTTTAATAAAGCGGCTCAATGTTTCGCTGAAACGCGATCTGATCCTGCTGGCAGTGGCGGACGAAGAGGCAGGTGGCACGGGAGCCGCTTCGATTGTAGAAAAATATCCCGAGCTGATCCGCGGCGCTGAGTTTCTCCTGAACGAAGGCGATGTCGTTTATGTAAAGAACGGAAAGGTACTGCAATACGGCGTCGATGTGATGGAAAAGGCAGCGCTTTGGCTCAGGATCACGGCGAAAGGCCCGACCGGGCACGGCTCAATTCCTTTGGCGAACTCCTCCGTTGAGCGTTTGCTTCGAGCACTGGAGCGGCTGCGAAGATGGGAGACCCCGATTCGAGTTTCCCATGCGGTCGCGCAAAGCTACCGGATGCGAGCTCAACAACAAACGGACCACGTTCTAAGAAATGCGTACGCTAACCTGGAGAGAGCACTTGAGAACCCAGCCTTGCGTAAGAGATTACTAACAGACAGCACTCTCAACTCGGAGGTGAGAAACACCTTCACGATAACTGGTCTGCAAGGTAGCGATAAAGTCAACGTTATTCCCGGAGTGGCCTGGGCCCAAATTGATGCTCGCCTTCTTCCCGGCGAGACACCTGCGGGCTTCATCGCGACGTTGCGCAAGGTGCTCAACGACCCGCAGTTGGAAATCGAGATCCTAGAAGGTTCAACGCCTACGGGATCTAACCCCGAAACGGCCCTAATGCAGGCTATTCGCAAAGTTGCCGCACGACGTGATCCGGGTGTGCCGGTGATTCCGACGATGCTTACAAGCTCGACTGACAGCGCCAAGTTTCGCAGCGCGGGTATCACCGCTTACGGTTTTGAACCTTTCAAGTTGGACGACGGAGAACTCGAGCGTTCGCATGGCGATGATGAACGTGTCTCGGTAGAAAATCTGGGTTTCGCGCTACAGTTTCTTTATGAGGTGATTATGGAGTTGAACTAAACTCCCGGTTCAATTGCCGTTGCCGCACGCTTGAGAGCACGGGTGAGACGCTCGACTTCTGATTTCGCGCGCGACTGGTCGCGGGCCTCGATTGCCTCTGTGAGCGCGGGGAGAACCAACGGTTTGTAGGTCGGTCGAGGGGCGTAGATCAAATGCTTGAACCACGGTCTACCAACGAGCCCCTCCGGATCCAGAAGCGCGCGCTCGACTTTCATCAATCCCCGGTGCAAGCGCTCAACACGAGCCAGGTCGGCTGCTTCGACAGCTTTGCGCGCAGTTTCGAGAGCCATACGACCGTTTTTCTCCCAGACCTTAGCCGCATCACGAACCTGTCCGAAATCAACATCGACTTTTAGCCTGCGCGCGAGCTGTTCAGTTTCATCGAGATAGTTTTGTACCTCTCGAGCATAAGCGGCATAGTCCAACGGCACATAGTCGCATTCCGAGAGTCGCAGGGCCGCGACCGCCCAGTATCTCGCCATCGCGGCATGATAGTAGTAGCCAGGATCACCGACGCGATCGACCCAGGTGAAGCTGTCGTAAATGGAATGATAGACGCCGTATGGACCATCAAATGTGAGATCGGCAACCGGCACGCCGAGGAAGTTGAGAAAGACTGTGTAATCCGAGCCCGATCCGAGCCTTGTTGTTACCTCGGGCTGCTTGGCATCTTGGGTTTGACGAAGCCACTCGTCATAAACAGATCCGCCACTTGGATCGGGAACGTCTCGTGCGACCTCACGCAGAAAGTCAGCTAACGCCGGCACTGCTGCGGCTGTGAATGAACTACCCGAAGCCGAACTGTCAACATTCAAATAGGCAAGTGCTCCCGCCTGGAGTCGTTGGGCTTCCAACTCGCCCCATTCAGTGCTTCCGGTTAGGGTAAATTCTTCCGCGTCCCACGATGCAAAAACCAGCGTGCGTCGCGGTTTCCAACCATGTCGCTTGAGTTCACCAAATGCTCGCGCCGTTTCCATTAGAGTCGCGCTGCCGCTGCTCGGATCAACGCCTCCGAAGACCCAGGCATCACGATGGTTTCCAAGAATCACCCACTCATTGGGCCGTTCGGCACCGCGCAAGCGACCCACCACGTTCCAGATTGAGCGCACCTTCTTGTCATTCTTGATGACCAGATGGAGCTTCTCTGATGTTGGACCAAGACGATAAGTGAAGGGCAGTCCCCCCTGCCATTCAGTCGGGCCGTCTGGGCCGGTCATTCTTTCCAGCAGAAGTCGGGCGTCTTTGTACGACATCGGCGCCGCGGCGACGGTGGGCATCGACACGGCAGACTCAGCAGGAAGAAAACGACCTCCGGGAACCGAAGCCCAGCCCGGTGTACGTGGATCGCCGGGCAAATTGAAGTCGTAGACTATCCCGCCCCTTTGCAGATGACTCTCCGGCCCCCAGGGACCCCACGGATATACATCACCCTTCTTGTATCCATCATCAGCAGGATCAGAGTAGAGGAGTAAGGCAGCTACGCCACGTCGCTGGGCCGTCAAAGCCTTGAATCCACGGTAGCTGTAAGGCACCGAGTAACGCGCTAAGGCTATTTTGCCGCGCACGTCAACGCCTCGCTGTGCAAGTAAGTCGTAATCTTCAGGATTACCACTATTGACATAGACCACGGGCGCGGTCACATCGATATCGGCGGAGTACGCACAGTAAGGTATGCCTACGGCCTGGCTATAAGAGTCTTTGTCCTGGGGAATCGGCTCCTCCTTTAGAGAGAGCTTTTTGTTTGCGCCTACGAGCGTTGCTTCATAACGAATGGGCCAGGGCAGGTAAACGGGGTGCTCGATAAGTTCCACGTCCTCCAGTCCATATTCTTTCCACTGGTTCGCAACATGCTGCGCGAGTTCGTAGTTGCGCAGCGAACCTGCCATGTGTGGCTGCTCGGTGAAAATGCGGTGTTGGCTCCGGCAGTTTTCGGGTCGTACGGTCTTTAGGAGGCGGTCCTCAAGTGGTTTAAGCCTGCTCGTGCTATCCAGCGAGAAGCCCACACGAGCGTTCTCTCCAACACGCAGAGTAGTAGCCGTAATTAGCAGGAGGAGAATGATGGAGTAACGGACCAAAGTGGGGTTGAGGTAATCACGACGAACGAACAGGTGTCAAGGTTTTCCCTCGTTGTCCGAGTTCTTAATCAAATGGTGCCCCCGGCGCGATTCCAACGCGCGACCTTCCGCTTAGGAGGCGGACGCTCTATGCAGCTGAGCTACGGGAGCACACGTGAGGTGAATCCTAAATGGTACGCAAGAATTGGTAAAGCGTAGCCGCAATAAGGCACAAAAAGCACAAATGAGGAAAGAGTGAGAGTTCACCCAATCCGAAGAACTCTATTTGTGATTTTTGTGCCTTTTTGTGGCTATGACTGGTACTTGATCAGCGATCGCACGTCGTATCCAGTCAACTTTTCGCGGCCGGGGAGGAATTCGAGCTCGACTACAAACACAAGCCCGACAACAGTTCCTCCCAACTGCTCGACGAGATCCACGACTGCACGGGCGGTTCCGCCGGTGGCGAGTAGATCGTCAGCAATGATCACGCGATGACCATCGCCAACCGCATCGCGGTGGATCTGTAAAGTGTCCTGACCATACTCCAGATCGTATGAGATCTCTGCGCACTCGGCCGGTAGTTTCTTCGGTTTGCGCACCGGCACAAAACCCGCTCCCAGGTGATACGCGAGCGCAGGCGCAAAGATAAAACCACGCGCTTCGACACCAATCACCGAATCAATCTTCTCGCCTTCAAACTCTGACGCCAACGCATCAACCGTGTTGCGCAGTCCTTCGGGATGCTTGAGAAGAGTGGTGATGTCATAAAAATTGATGCCGGGCTTCGGAAAGTCCGGCACTTCACGGATTAACGATTTTAGATGGTCCATGTTTGTACTTTGCTCTTTGTACTTTGTGCTTTGTTTCAAAGAACAAAGATCAAAGCACCAAGTTCAAATAATTACCTCTCAATCCTGAATGCCGAATACGTTCCCGTCGGCTCGAGACAAATCTCCTCAACGTGATCAACTACTGCCCACTGCGGTCCGGTCGCAAGGTCGTGCTTGAACGCTTCAACACTGTTCGCCGGTCCTTCAGCCAACGCTTCGACCGTGCCGTCCGCACAATTGCGAACGTACCCAACAACCTGATGCCTTGCCGCCGCTCGCTGTGCAAAGAAACGATAACCTACTCCTTGAACCTCGCCTCGTATCAGAAACTTTCGTGCCTGCATCTCCACCTACTTGCACTTGACAAGCTCGCCCGGTTTTCCCTTCTCTAACGTAAACGTCTCTTCTTCTGAGTTGCCAAGTTTAAGGTTCAAGGTCATCGTATTGCCCTTGATCGAACCGGTGTAAGTAGCTGGTTGCGACTTAGCCTCCTCGTCTGCACGTATCGGTCCGCCGCGTTCCGGCCTGTGAGTGCCGCGCAGATTGAAACGACCACTACTGTCCAGCACCAGCGGCCCATCAATCACGCCACTGGCACAGTCGTATTCGATCGCGGCCGATTTCTCGCCCACCTCAATACTGATGTGCTGACCGCCCCAAATACCGGTCGGAATGCGTTGGACAGTAAAGTTCATCGACGCCGTAGCCAACAGCCAGGTGAAGCCAATGATTAAAATAACCCTGCCTTTGAGTAAAGACATAGCCGCGACATTGTAGGAAGTTTTCCTGCAAAGGCGCAAAGCCGTCCACAGATTACATCCACAGATTACGCCGATTAGATAAACCAATCTGTGTAATCTGTGGATCAGAAACTTTATTCCCGCTCGTCACGTAATAGGCCGCACTACGGGTGAGAAACGACCTTTCATCCAATTCTGCGTAGCTCAAACTGATTTTATGATTTAGTCTCCTTCTCTCAACGAGACAGGGTTTGATCTCTGGATCAAGCCCTGAACTCTTTTGTTTTCCATCTGCCTTCAAAGTGAGGATGCCCAAACCATGCGACGTTTTTTAGTGACCTGCCTATCGCTGCTCCTGCTGATAGCCAACGTCTCAAACCTTTCCAGCGCCCAGGCGAAACCACTCAACGTTCCTGTCGTCTATTACAAACTACCGAATGGCCTGAAAGTCGTGATTTCGGAGGACCACATGGCGCCCGTCGTGGCCGTGGCCGTCTATTACAACGTCGGCTTCCGGCTCGAACCCAAAGGTCGCACCGGCTTCGCCCATCTCTTCGAACACATGATGTTCCAGGGGTCAGCCAACGTGAAGAAGTTTGAGCACGCGAAGTTTGTCGAAGCCAACGGCGGCAGTTTGAATGGTCACACGGATTTTGACTACACAAACTACTACCAAACGCTGCCGAGCAATCGTGTCGAACTCGGCATCTGGCTCGAATCCGATCGCATGCGTTCGCTCGACATCAGCGAGGAGAACCTGAAGAACCAGCAGGCGGTGGTGAGTGAAGAAGTTCGTGTAAACGTACTGAACCAGCCTTATCAACTATTCGAGTGGATCAGTCTCTGGGAGAACGCTTTCACCAACTGGAACAACTCGCATAACGGCTACGGCGAGCTGGCGGAGATCAACGCCGCCACGATCGAAGACGTTCGCAGTTTCTTCAAGACTTACTACGCACCAAACAATGCGGTGCTGACGATCGTGGGCGACGTTGACGCCAACGAAGTCAGGAAGATGGTCGAGAAACACTTTGCAGGCATTCCTTCACAACCGATGCCGGCGCGCGCCGATCTGAGCGAACCGGCGCAAACAAAAGAAAAGCGAGTCGCGCAAACGGACAAGCTCGCCAAGCTGCCCGCGCTCGCAACCGGCTATCATCTGCCGCCGCAGAATTCTCCCGACTTTCCGGCGGTGGCCCTCCTCGTCCGAATCCTTCAGGTCGGCGACAGCTCACGCTGGTACCAACGGCTCGTGAAAGAAAAGGAATTAACTCTCGATCTCTCCGGTGGTCTGAACTACTTCGGCAACGAGTTTGACTACACCGGGCCGATGATCATGACCACTCGCGCAACTTACAAACCGGGTCGCACGGCCGATGAAGTCCTGCGCGAAATGGACGCGGTGGTCGCCGAGATCACTGCGAAAGGTGTTACTGACAAAGAACTCGCCGATGCGAAAGTGAGCTATCGCTCAAACTTCTACAGCCAGCTCGAAGGAAGTATGGGCAAGGCACACTTCTTATCCGTGCTCGCACTCTTCCGCGACGATCCGCAACAGATCAATTCGCTCCTAACTCCTTTCGAGAACGTCACTGCGGCCCAAGTTAAAGCCGCGGCGGCGAAGTATATGGTCGCGACGAATCGCACCGTGATCGATCGCGTTCCGGAAGCGAAGGCTGATGCGACCAAGTCAGGACAATAACACCGATTACACAGATCGAAAGGCACTAATATGAAGACGATACTTGCGATACTCCTTTTAGCGACCACTGCTCTCGCGCAACAAAAAACGCCGCCCGCTCCCGGCGCCGCACGTCCCTTGAACCTCCCGAAGATCACTGAAAAGAAACTGCCAAACGGCCTGACCGTCGTCCTGGCTCCGTTAGCGAACGTGCCGAAGGTCTCTACGATTCTCACGTTGCGCTCGGCGACTACTGCCAGCGATCGCACCAATCATCCGGGCATCGCGCAAATCGCGGCCACAGTTGCAAATGAAGGCACTGACACCCGCACCAGCATACAGATTAAAGAAGAACTGCGCTCCATCGGCGGCTCACTCAACCTGGGAAGCGACGCCGACTCAACCACGGTCAGCGGATCTTCACTGTCCGAGTTCTCCGCCAGACTGTTCGGGCTAATGAGCGACGTGGTCCAGAATCCGTCGTTTCCGGAAACAGAGGTGAAGCTGGCCCAGGAGAACTCGATCCAATCGATTCGCGCCGGACGAGCCGATCCCGGATTCCTCGTCAACGAACGTTTTCAGAAAGCCGTTTTTGGAGACCATCCGTATAGCTTCGTCGTGCCGGATGAAAAGTCGATCAGCTCCTTGACACGTGCGGATCTGAAAGCGTTTGTGACGAAGTACTACATTCCCAACGCAGCTCACCTGATCGTAGTCGGCGACATCGACGTCGATAAAACGTTTGCGGAGATCGAGAAGGCGTTTGGTAGTTGGAAGAGCGGAACCGTTCCGCCTGACGAGAATCCGCCGGTGCCCAAGCGCGACAAACGTCAGATCTATTTCGTGAATCGACCCGGCTCGATTCAGTCGGCGATTTACATCGGCAACGTGAGCATTCCGCGCAAGGACAAAGACTACTTCGCGATTCGCACTGCCGACACGATCTACGGCGGCTCGTTCTATTCACGATTGACGCGCAACATCCGCGAATCCAAGGGCTACACTTACTCGCCGTTCAGTTCTTCAAACACCCGTGCGAAGACCGGGTCGTTTTTGGCGGGCGCTTTCGTGCGTAATGAAGTAACCGGTGCAACCCTGCTCGAGATCTTTTACGAACTCGATCGCATGCGCGTGTTGCCGGTCACCGACGAAGAACTCAGCGCGGCAAAGGAATACAGCAACGGCAACTTCTCAGTTGAACTGGCCAGCCAGTTTGGACTGGCAGGCCGTATCAACACTGTCTACACCTTCGATCTCGACAAGAACTTCATCAACGACTTTCGACCAAAGATCGACGCGCTGACACCTGCCGATATTCAAAAGGCGGCGGCGAAGTACTTCGACACTTATCGCGCGGCCATCGTGATCGTCGGCGACTGGGACAAGGTAAAGGACCAGGTCATACCGTTCGGTGATGTGACGATGTACGACGCTGAAGGCAACGTCGTCAGCAAGTAAGATATACCCACAGATTACACAGACAAGTCAGCGAAATCTGTGTAATCTGTGGACCAAGCTTGTTTTGGGTAGGGTTGATCCTGATCTCAGCCAGTTACGACACCAGCCATAGCAGGTAGTTGCTGAACTGGTCGATCATCACGCCGCCTTCTTTCATCAGTCCTGTTACGACAGGGATCAGCTTATCGCCGAGCAGGAAAGGCATGGCCGCGAGTGAGATCGAGCCGAAGATGAGCAGGTTCGAGGCGAGTTCTGAGAATTCATTCTTCTTCATAAGCAAATCTCTCCCAATCCCGCGAGTAGCAAGCGATATGCCGCCTTCGGCTCTGAGCGTAAATAGTTGATTCTCTGAGACTTCGCAGAAACTCGTATCACTCAAGCCTTCGGTCAGGATGCTGAAGGTAAAGCAAACTGAAAGAATATCAACCACGGATCTCACGGATGGGCACGGATCTGATCCGTTTTCTCCGTGAAGATCTGTGTCTAATCAATCTGACCTCACACAATTTCACTCTAACCGAATTTGGACCAACCTGATTGATATCCCGTCATTCGATTACAGAGTTTTGTTTACAGAACTTTTGTGGCACCAGTATTGCTCAATGGGCCAGCCAACCGTGGTCGCTCCTCCTGGACCACAAATTCTTTCTTGGACCAGCAATGATGGAAATGAAAAAAAGTAGAGCTCACTTAACGAGGCGCACCGGCTTCTCAGCCGTGGAGCTAATAGTCACCGCGACGGTGCTGACGATCGTTACCGGATTAGGTTTGATGGGAATCAGTCGCGCTCGCGCAAACATTCGCATTTCGAGTGCAGCCCGCGAGTATGCCACCTACATCGAGAAGGCTCGGCTCTTTTCCATTCGCAGTCACGCCGACAATTCCGACGAACGAGCCACCATCAAGATCAGTGACGACAAAGCCAGCTACGAAGTGACGATGGACCTCGATGGCGACGGCGATATGGATACCAGGACCATCACTCTTCCTGACGGCGTTACGTTTGAGACCGTCGAAACGATTGCTTTCGACTGGCGCGGCCGTACTTACAGGACCGCCGACGGTATCACGGAGGCTAACGCACAGGTCTCAATCAGATTACTCGGATCGAACGATACAATTTCCATTGATGTTACCGGCTCAGGCGACATCACCATCGACAGCAAAGTTTTTGACGACTCAGTTCCGAACGTAGACCTTAAGGTTGGCGATCTCGCTTCGGGAGCGACTCCGGTTCCGACTCCAAACAGTTCAGCAACACCTGAAGCTTCTCCGAATCCGGTTGCCACTCCGGATCCATCAACGGATCCGCAGCCAACTCCTACTCCGATCTCGGAGGTCGGCGACGGAGATCCACAACCGACTCCAACTCCTTCGGCGACTGCAACACCAACGCCGACTCCGAGCGCAACACCAACGCCGACGGCAACGCCGACTCCAACTCCGACTCCGGCAGTGTGCACGATCGCAACTGACCCAGCGTCGCTGATTATCGGCATGGAAGGCACGAAGACGATCAAGGTCAGCCATGACTCTTCAAGCAGCGTCTCGATAACCGGAACGTCGAGCAAGCCCTCGGACCTTCAGGTAACTCCTGGCGGCGCGCAGTCAGTTAACGCCGGCAGCGCCGCGACATTCACCATCAAGTCGAAAAAATCACTCGGTATCTACTCCGTCACATTTAATTCGAGCTGCGGTTCGAAAACCGTCGGCGTAGTCGTTCTTCTCTAAGGACCCAGACAAATGAAAGCGAAAATCTCCCACAACAAGAATAACGAAGACCAGCGCGGCTTTACGCTGATCGAAACAACCATCTCGCTGCTCGTGATGCTGGTTGGCTCCCTGGCGGTCTCGTCGCTGTTCCTGTTCTCAGCGCAGAACAACGTCGGCGGCGGTGAACGCGCTCTCGCAATGGCGGTGGCCCAACAACAGTTGGAAAAGATCAGAAGCGTGAGTTACGAAGACGCCAGCCTTACCATCGGCACCGTCAACACCACGGTTCGCAGCGGTAACCGAAACTATTCAGTCGAGACGGTAATTGGCAATGAACTCAACGACGATACCTCGCCGAAGAACCTGAAGAGAATCACCATCACCGTAACCCCGGAAGTAGCTGGACCAAGCTGGATGCGCACACCGGTGGTGCTCGTTACGCAACGTTCGACGATCGCCGCCGGTACCTACGCAGTCAGTGAGAACTAGTGAGGCACGAACCCATGAAGATGCAAAACGCAAAAAGTGAAGCTGGTTTCTCGTTGATCGAAGTGATAGTGGCGATGGGCGTCACGATTACCGTCATGGGCCTGGCGTGCAGCCTGTTGGCGGGTTCCTTCAACGTCCGCGCGCGCGAAGATCGTAAGTCAGACGCGATCGCAGACGTACAGCGAGCCCTGAACATCATGACCCGCGAAATCAGCAACTCGGGTTTGAAAGTTCCGAGTGGACTCGCCGCCGTCTCCAGCAACGGCATCGTAACCAACGACAGCGACAGCCAGGCGCTGCGCTTCGTTTCGAACCTCAATGGCATGCCTGATTCGTCCAATGGCTATTTCGAGGATACCGACGTTGAGGATACCGACGAGGATCTCAAGTTCCTGATGTACGTCGATGCCGATCTCGGCCAGCGTTATATCGTGCGCTACGAGAAAAACGGTTCAACTCAAACTACCGTTCTCGCCAATCGCATCGACTCACTCATCTTTCGTTACTACGATGAAAAGGTCACATACGACACGACCGTGGATGCCGATGGCAACTGCGACATCACCAATGTCCTTAACGGTGCCGGGTCCGCGAAAACTGAAGTTTCGCCCGGCTCGGCCAAATTCGTTGTGATCGCCGTTGGCGTAACGCTGCAGGCAGTTGGTCAGCTTGGTTCACCAGGTTATCAGCCCCCCTCTCAAGTACAACTCACGTCCGATGTAGTCCTGCGCAACTCAATCGTTTACTGAAGGAGCTGATTTCCGTGATGAAACTCGAGTCCAAAACAATTGCCAAGAACCGCGCCGGTGAACGAGGCGCAGCGCTGATAACGATGCTGCTGGTGTCGATCCTGATGCTCGGCGCCGGGGGCGCGCTGATCATGACGACGATGATGTCGGCGAACAATTCTCTCGGCACCACTCCCGAGATGCAGGCTTACTACGTCGCCGAATCGGGAATGCAGTCAGCGCTGAACGTGTTACGCGGAAATGCCAAGCCTTTGCTTGTCGACGACGATCGGATGAGTTTTCGTACCGCCATCATCCCGAGCATCTCGAATGGACCAGACAATCCGGGTTCACCGCGTTTCGCCGGTTGGCTTCCATACAACGATCCTTCAGATGAGAACAGCCTCGTTCCGCTCGCTATCGGATCAGTAACTGCCGGTTATCGCGTGACGATCGAGAACCTCGATCCGAATAGTCACATCGTCGAGTTTCAGACCTCAGCCACAATCGACGGCAGCGATGCCGCAACCTCCTATCAACGCACTTTCGGCACCGTCGGTGGCACTGATGAAGTGACCATTCGTTATTCAGGTCAGGGTTCAACCACACTGACACCCGATCCCCACAATTTTCCGCTGACGCTCGATTCAGCGCTCGGCAGTTTTGTCATCGAAAGACCGTTGTCCAGCACCGCGGATGACGTTGTTATTCCGAAGACCGGTTTTGAAATCACGATCACGCAGGGTCTGCCGTGGGGTGCGACTACGTACCTCGAAGGAACTTTCGAAGGCGAAGTAGACAATGCAGCGACGACACTCAAAGTAACGTTCGACAAGGCCTCAGTGAGAGCGGACGGCACAACATACGCACTCAACCTCGCGAGCGGCACGCAGGTTTTGGATCTTACCTACACCTCTTCCCCCGCTACCACGGCGATTCCGGCCAAAGTGACTTCGCCGGATCCGAAACGATTGTTGCTCAAGTCGTACGGCTTTGGACCACAGGGCGCGGAAAAGCGGCTCGAGTTGATGATTAACAAGGAGTACTTCGAATTTGAATCGCCCGCCGGCGTCACGCTTCGTGGCGCCGACGACTGCTCACCGTTGTCCCTCGACACCGGAAGCAGCGGCACCAAGTGGTATTCAGGCGTCGATGCCGCCGGAGACGAACCGCAGCGTCCGGCTTTCGCAGTAACGCCGTGCGACGAAGCAGAAGCAAAGGCAGGCATCATCAAACCGGATACGGTTTCCGATCCTGAAGTCGGTCTCCTTGGCGACGACGACACAACTGCGGGCACGGTCGAAACACCGTCGTTCCTTGATAACGTGACCAGAGCACGTGCTTATCTCAATGGCTTGCAATCGAAAGCGCAAGCGACCGGCAGGTATTTCAACCCAGGCAGTGGCTCGACTACCGTCAACGACTCAACCACCAGTGGGATGTTCACGTTCGTCGATGGCGACTGCACGCTTACTAGTGGTTCGGGGTTCCTGGTCGTGACGGGCACTCTGACGATGCGAGGCAGCACAAACTTCCGCGGCATCGTTCTCGTGCTTGGCAAAGGCATCTTGATTCGCAACGGCGGTGGTAACGGCGACATCCTGGGAGGAATCACGATCGCCGCGTTTGATCGCACGGCCGGTGGCTTTAGTGCGCCGACGTTCCTCACGAACGGCGGTGGCAACTCAAACGTGCAATACGATTCTTCTGCTTTGAAGATGGGACTTGGCTCGGGACAGAACGTCTCGGGAATTCGTGAGTTCTAATTTCTTCTTGTGCTTCCTCACCCCACGTCGCTCCACAGATTATGCAAATCTGCGTAATCTGTGGAGAAGCCGTTTAAGAAGGTCGCTCTCAACTTCTCATCACTGACGTTAGCCGCGATCATATTCACGATTTCGGAGGATTTAGTAAACGCTTCTCTCGCTGCTTCAGTGTCACCCTGTTTCAACTTCAAGCGGGCCGAGCCTGCAAGAATCTTCCATCTCACTACCGGCACCGGATACTGGTCCAATTCCGCCAGCGCAGCTTCGAAACTCCGCTCAGCAGCCTCCAGATCACCACTCGCAATTGAAACTCGCGCCATCAAGCCGTGTGCGACTGCGATGTATTTGTGAACTTCATGCTCCGACGCGGTCGCGTGTAATCGATTTACGTGCTCGCGCGCCTTATCCAGATCACCTTGTCGTAACCAGTGCTCAGCCATCGCCGCCGCGAGACGGATGTTATAACGCCAGCGGAACCACGCATCCCGCTCAAAGATGTCTTTGACCTCGTGAAACGCCGCCGCAGTGCATGCGTGATCGCCTGCATACGTACAATCGATACCACGATTTATGAGCGAGTTCGCTTCAGCCTCCATCACGTGATAGCGCCGCGCAACCTCGATCCCTTCTTCGTTGTATTTGCGTGAGGATTCAAAGTCGTACAACTCGCGATAGATCCAGCCGATGCAATTCGGGAAACGCGGGTGCCAGAAAAGATCTCCGTTGCGTCGTGCTTTATCCAACGCTTCGCTGAGCGTCGCGATTGACGCAGACATCTGGCCCAGGTTTCCCTGCGACAAACCAATAAAGAAGAGCGATTCCAACATCAGGAACCCGTCGCGCAGCTCGGAGGCGAGTTTCAGCGATTCCTTTGTTAACTCCAGTGCGCGGTCATACTCGGTTTGAAAGAAATGGAGACAGGCGCGCCACGCGAGTCCGCTGAGCAGGCCCGGCTTGTGATTCAGCTTTCGCGAGACGGCCACGACTTCGTCCAACAGATGCTTTGCTTCCTTCAGTTCTCCGTAACAGAGGTGTTTGAGGCCGATGAGAAACATCGTCTCAACGCGCAACTTTTCACTGCCTGCTCGCTCCGCGACTTCAAGCGCTTCACCTGCACGAAGGATCGTCTCCTCCAAACGATGCGCGAAGAAAAGCGACATCGTGAGGGCGTTGAGAGCGGCTGACTGTAGTTCGAGCGACTCGAGCACGCGCGCTTGTTCGAGCATGTTGGTGAAGTCTTTGGCCGCCTGCGTGAAGTCGCCTATCGCGTGATTCACCGTGCCGCGCTTGTGATACAGCGTCGAGAGTCTTTCAGCCTGTGTTTCGGAAGGAAGTTTCGCAACCAGGTTCAGAGCGCGGGTGTAGTGCTTGCCGGCTTCGGCATAACCGTAAAGTTTGGCGGCGTGATCGCCGGCGTGAATCAAGAACTCAACAGCGCGCGCAAAGTCGCGGCCCTGTTCAAAATGCATCGCGAGTTGCGTCGCGATTTGGGGCGCGCGTTTGCCGAAGTGTTTCAGCAACTGTTCGCCGGCTTGCTGGTGAAGCATGACGCGGCGCTTGTTGACGAGATCGCCGTAGAGAAAGTTTTGATAGAGAGCGTGTGAGAAGCGATAACGCGTGGTCAACGAACCATCGGGTAACTCTTCCTCGCCGATCGTTTCGATGAGACGATGAGTCTTGCCCAGACGCGCGAGCGACTCTTCCAGATCGATCTCGTCAACGCCGAGAAGTTTTGCAGTGACGGTTGAATGAAACTCCGTCCCCTCGACGCTCGCATACTGAAGCGCGCGCCGTTCCTCCGGCTCGAGTGTGTCGAACTTCTTGCTGATCATCGCGCGCACACTCTCCGGCGCCGCGAGATCCATTTCCGAAAGTGGCCGGACAAGCGACCAGCGTCCCGTCCCTTTCGCCAGATCACCGCGCTCACTGAGATATTGCAGCAGGTTGGCCACAAACAGTGGATGGCCTTCGGTCTTCTCATAAATCAGCGAAGTGAGTTCAGCCGGAAACTCGTTTGGCGAAAAAGTCGCATCGAGATACTCGGCAATGTGTTCCCGCGTCCACGACCCCAGCGCGAGCTCTTCGCAGAGATTGTGGGCCTGCATCTCGGCTTTGTAATTCTTGAGCGGATAACCGCTGCGTTCGACGTCTTCCGGCCGGAAAGTTCCGGCGATTAATAGACGCTGACTGCCGATGCGCTGCGATAAATGCCGGAGCAGGTCCACGCTGGACGGGTCGGCCCAATGGAGATCTTCAAGTAACAAGACTGTCGGCGATGCAGTAGCAAGCATGCCGAGCGCGTCTCCCATCTCGCGCATCATTCGTTCTTTGGTGGCGCCGATGGTGTCCTGCTGTAACTTCTCCAGCGAGCCACTGGAAGCAAAAGCAGTTGGTAGCTCCATGCACCACGTCGGTGCATAAGTGCGCATCACGGCGGCGATACGTTCGCGACCGGGAGCCTGGAGCAATCCGCCCACTGCATCGAGAAAAGGCAGGTACGCCTCACCGGTGCCATATTGTTCAACGCAACGTCCACGCGAGATCATGATGCCGCCTTGTTGCTTTCTGGCTCGGCGCAAAAACTCATCTGACAGCGATGTCTTCCCGATACCCGGTTCACCGGTGATGAAGACAACACGACCGTTGCCTTCGAAAGCTTGCCTCAGAAGCCCTTCGAGCTTTCTCATCTCCGGTTCGCGACCGACAAACGACGGCAAAGAGCTATCGATCAAATCGGAGTCGAAAACGATCGGCAGACCGGTCCAGGCGCCTGTCGTCGAGGCACGCAAACTACGCAAGGCATCGCCCATCTCAGTCGCCGACGAGAACCTTTGTATCTTTTCCTTCGCGAGGGCGCGTTCGATGATCAGATCGAATTCCCGCGGCAGCTCGGGACGCAGCTTACTCGGCGGCGGCGGATCGACGACGGCGATCGCATGCATGATCGCCAGCACGCTGGGACCAGGAAACGCGCGTGTTCTTGTTGCGGCTTCGTAAAGCACTGATCCAAGCGAGAAGATCTCTGAGCGCAGGTCGAGTGTTTCGCCGCGAGTTTGTTCGGGAGACATGTAAGCAGCAGTCCCGAGAACGATTCCCGGCCCGGTGAGATTTGCTGCGAGCGTTAAAGCCTCGCGATCGATCTCTTCGCTGCTGAGACGGACCATCTTCGCGAGTCCGAAATCAGTTACTTTGGCGACGCCTTTTGGCGTAATCAAAATGTTCGCCGGTTTGACGTCGCGGTGTATGAGTCCGAGTGAGTGTGCGGCCGCGAGTGCGTCGGCGATCTGGATGCCGATGTCGAGCAGCGATGTCAGCGGTAGTGCGCCGTTTAATGCCAGGTGGGCGGTGAGAGTTTCGCCTTCGACCAACTCCATCACGATGAAATCGAGGCCATCGACTTCTTCGATGGCGTAGATCGTAACGATGTTTGGATGATTCAGAGCCGATGCTGACTGTGCTTCGGCGAGTAGCCGGCGTTTAGCGGTTACATCCCTGGTAGCTTCTGGAGCCAGCAGTTTGAGCGCGACGTGCCGGCCGAGTTTCGTGTCTTCGGCTTTATAGACCTGCCCCATCCCGCCTTCACCGATTTTGCCGATGATGCGGTAATGAAGGAGTTGTCGTTCCGGCTCTACCGAACTCATGGGGCTCGGGGATGATAGTTTGTCTCCCGTTACGGCGCAAACTTCCTGTAGAATCTTGAAATCCTGTCAAGCGTTTCAAAAGCAAAATGACTAAACTACTTCAGTTCACCTTCGTGGGTTTGATCCTCTTACTCCAGACGGCCAGCGCCATTCGCCAGCATCCGAACAAGGTTGTCCTGTCTGACTGTCAGATCCCGCAGGCGGGTGCGGCAAAGTGCGGCACGTATCAGGTCTTTGAAAACCGCTTCACCAAAAAGGGCCGGATGATAACGATGAACATCGTCGTCTTCCCTGCGACTGGTGAGAAGCGTGAACCCGATCCGATCTTTTACTTTGCCGGTGGTCCAGGATCCGCCGCCACTGAGGACGCCCAGGGCATGGCCCTGGAATTCAAGACACTGCGCGAGCATCGCGATCTGGTGTTCGTGGATCAACGAGGAAGTGGCGGTTCACATCCATTGAACTGCGAGATGTACAACCCTAAAGATCTCCAGACCTATCTTGGTTACTTCTTTCCCCTCGACGACGTTCGCAAGTGCCGCACACAACTCGAAGCAAAAGCGGATCTAAAGCTCTACACCACGACGATCGCGATGGACGACATCGACGAAGTCAGAGTGGCGCTCGGTTATGACAAGATCAATCTCTTCGGCGGCTCTTACGGAACACGCGCGGCGCTGACTTATCTAAAGCGCCATGGGCAACACGTGCGCACCGCGATGCTTCAGGGCGTCTCTCCCACCGACCAGTTTCTGCCAGGCGATTTTGCGCTTCAGACGGAACGAGCGCTTCAGGGTGTGCTGGCCGAGTGTTACGCCGATGAAGCGTGCAACAAAGCGTTTCCGAAGTTGAAGGACGAGGTCAAAGCGGTACTCGCCCAACTGATCAAAGGCCCGGTCGAAGTCGAGATTGAAAAGCCACAGTCGAAGGAGCGCGTCAAAGTAAAACTCAATCGCGATCTTGCCGCAGAAGCGATTCGTTACATGCTTTATAACCCGGGCGCGGCGAGCCGAGTTCCGCTCATGATTCACCTGGCCGCGGAAAATAATTTTGCTCCGTTAGCCGAAGCGGCGTTGATGTACCGCACCATTCTCGTCGGCAGCGGCAGCAATGGCATGTACCTCTCGATCACTTGCGCAGAGGATCTGCCGTTTATAAAACCCGGCGAGGGTGAGCGAATGGCGGAGAACACCTTTCTCGGTGAATATCGTCTGCGCCAGCAACGCGAAGCCTGTGCACTGTGGCCCCGCGCGACGGTTGAGCCTGATTACGCTGCGCCAATCCGTTCTGATGTACCGGTCCTGATCCTGACCGGCGAATGGGATCCGGTAACTCCTCCGTCGAACGGTGACCGCGTCGCAAAGACGCTGACGAATAGTCTGCACATCGTCGTTCCGCATGGCGCACACAGTCTCGGCGGTCTGGAGAATATCGATTGTATTGTGCGAACTGCTCAGGAGTTTGTGGAAAGCGGCACGATTAAAGGAATCGACACCTCCTGCGTAAAGACCATCCGCCGCAGAGGTTTTCCGTTGAGCTTTTAGACCAACACAAAATGAGGTGCGAGAGCTGTCAAGAGGTTTTAGCCGACGATGCTCAGTTTTGTGGCAACTGTGGTCTGTCAACAGCCGATCCGCGTAAAGTTTCAACTCAGCTCGATGTCCAGCAGGTAACAAACTACGACGGCGATCCGCGAACGACTGACGATCGATATGCGCAGCCTTCGGATCCGCGCGTAGGTCTCATCCTCGACTCAAAATACAAACTGCTCGAAAGTCTCGGACAAGGCGGCATGGGCTCTGTCTTTCGAGCTCAACGTCTTCACATCGGTGACGAAGTTGCAGTCAAACTACTGCATCACGATCTCGTGCGCGAGAAACAGGCACTCGAGCGTTTTCGTCGTGAAGCGCGCACTGCCGCGATGATCAGGCATCCGAACGTCGTCAGCATTCACGACTTCAACGACGGCAGCACGGATGTAAGTGAAGCGTACATCGTGATGGAGTTGGTCCAGGGCACGTCACTCGGCGATCTGCTTCGCCGCGAGGGACGAATGACCCCGCAGCGTGCGGTTCAGTTGATGAACGATATCTGTGCCGGCGTAGGCGTCGCGCACCGTCAGGGACTGCTGCATCGAGATCTCAAGCCAGACAACGTTATCATCGTCCCACCCACTCACGAGGGCGATAAGGAAACGGCGAAGGTTGTCGATTTCGGACTCGCGAAAGTGCGTGACGTCGCTGCCGCCACGGCCCTGACGCACACCGGCGCCGTTATTGGCACGTTGTATTACATGTCGCCGGAGCAATGCAGCGGCGAAGAGCTTGATCCACGAGCGGACGTCTACAGTCTGGGGGCGATGTTTTACGAGATGCTGACCGGTGGTCCGCCTTTCCGCGCCAACAATTTCGCGGGACTGATCTCAAAACATCTTCATGAGCCTCCGCCGCTGTTTCCGGAATCTTTGCAAATACCGCCGGCACTCGAAGACGTTTGTTTGCGTGCACTCGCGAAGGACCGTCAACAACGTCAGTCCGACGCAATCGCGTTCGGTCGCGAATTGCAGAGCGCCCTGACTGGAGGTGCAGGTTATCAACCGCGTTCGCTGCCGCTTCCACCGCGACAACGGCCGTGGAAATGGATTCTCGTTGCGACCGGAGTGCTCTTCGCTTTGCTGCTCGTAATCGCCGCCGGATTCGCGATCAAGTTTGGGATGGATCGATTTGCCTCTGGCCCATTAGAGACAACCACGCAAACGACCCACGATCTAAAAGGAACCTGGACAGGGACGTATGGTCCACTCAACTATGCAACAAAGCTCGTCATCAGCCACCAGAACGGCGATCGGCTGGAGGGAACACTCGAACAAGGCGCGTTGCGAGTGGCTTTCAGCGGTAGATACGATCCCGGGACTCGTACGCTTACGATGAAACAGACAAAACTCTTGAGCGGTGAAGGATGGAGTTTAGGTGAAGATACCGGAACGCTGTCTGCCGATGGGAAAACGATAAGCGGAACGGGTAAAGATGAGTTGGGTGCCGCCCTGGGAATCTCGTATCAGTGGACGTTTTCAAGAAAGTGAGTATAGGTCCTATAGGACACATAGGACCTATACTCGGCTAAGGGTTAATTCAAAAGCGTTAGACCAAGAATGCCCTCGAGGATTGCACCGAGGATGCTGTAGTTTCCGTCCGAATAACGACCGTAATTTGAACGGCTGTAGTAACCGTCCTCGTAACCACGCCTGAATCCTTCACGGAAGTAATACTGATACTCGTCCAGGTCAACGTAGTAAGCGTCGTAGCCATAGCTGGCGTCCTGATACCCGTAGGCATCCTGCGCATTGTAGCCATAGCCGTCCTGTCGGTCCGCCTGCCCGGCATAGTAGCCTTCGCGGTAACCATCGTTAATCGCCCGCTGCAACATCTCCGCGCCGTAACGGCTGGTCTCGTAGTAGCTGTTGCCTCTGCGGTAACGATAGTTGTACGGTCCGTAGTCCTGATATCTCCATTGCTGAAGTCGCAACTGATCGCGACGTAACCGTTCAAGGTATCGCTGTTGATAGCGCAACTGGTTCAGACGTCGCTGCTGTTCGAGCAAGCGTTGACGCTGAGATATGAAGTTCTGTCGCCGCTGCCAATCTTGCCGGTAACGTTCAGCGCGTCGCTGTTGTTCTGACTGCCAGTTGCGTTGCCGCCAGTTGTTGTCGCGGTCACCACGATCAAAACGTCCATCGCGATCGCGATTGCCATCCCAGCGACCGTCCCGATCTCGGTTACCGTCTCGGTTTCGATTGCGTTCCCACTCCTGACGACGCTGAGCTTCCTGCTGTTGCTGTTGAATCTGACGTTGCCGCTGCAACTCAAACTCACGGTTCTGCTGTTGCTGCTGTCTCTGCTGTTGCCAGCGACCGTCACGATCCTGCGAACGACGGATCTGCTCCTGGCGCTGTTGCTGCCAGCGGTCTTCGCGTTCGCGCGACTGCCGGATCTGATCCTGACGTTGCTGGTCGTTGCGCTGACGCTGAATCTGCTGTTGGCGTTGTTGTTCCCAGCGTTGCTGTCTTTCCTGACTCTCACGCTGTTGCTGCTGGCGTTGCTGTTCCCAACGCTGTTGCCGTTCCCCGCTGTCGCGCTGCTGGTCCTGGCGGCGTTGTTCCGAGCGTTGCTGCTGCTCGACTCGTTGTTGTTGCTGCGTCGCCTGGCCTTGCTGCTGGGACTGCCGGGCCTCCCGCGCCTGCCGACGGTTTTGTTGTTCCTGGTCTCGTTGTTGTTGGCGCTGTTCGCGGGCGGCCTGATTTTCCTCGCGCCGTTCGTCGCCGCGACCTCGTCTCCCCTGCGCGTTGGCGAGATCGCTTGCGCCGAGAAGCGCGGTCGATATCGCCAGAGACAATCCGAGTTGTTTTAAGTAATTCACCTTCTTTGTTGTTCCTTTCAGTACTGACAAACGGAGAGAGGTCGACGTTTGGAGCTTTGGCAACTGCCATTCCATGCTCGTTTTACAGGTGAATGTGTAGTTGTTTGCACGGTTTTGCGACGATTTCGCTCAGGGATTGACGATATGGGTTACACGGATCAGACGGATAGGTACGGATTGACCCTTGCAGCCTGCTGGGAGCGCGGATCATTAAGGTGGCTTGTTGTCCTAATCGTGCAAGACCATGACGTTTCGGTGATCAAATTTGCGCTTCTATGTAAGTAGGAGTAGTGGGCACGGGGCTTGCCAAACTAACCGCGAATAACAATTGTGAGGGGGCATGTATGAATAATATGAAAGTGTGGCCACATCTCACCATTGCCGCGGTTGTCATCGCAGTATTGACAGGCGTCGGCGTGGCGCTGTGGATGAAACATGATCGGACCGCGTCGGCGGAAGAGTTACCAAACGCGGCTCGCATTCAGCGTGTTGAAGGTGAGGTTGCGCTGGACAACACCGGTGCGACGGATGCTCAACAAGACCAGTGGATCGCAGCTACCGCTAACCAACCTTTTTCGGTTGGCGACCGCATTTACACGCGCGACAACTCGCGCGCTAGTTTGGCATTCACCGGTCGGAACTTCGCACGACTAAATCCAAATACATCGCTCGACGTGATTTCGCTGGACGACGCTCGCACGCAGTTGGCGTTGCGCGATGGATCGGCGATGTTTGACGTCGGTTACCTGGATTCGGGAGATCTGTTTGAAGTGGCGACGCCTTATGGCGCCGTCGATTTTCAGCAACCGGGTCTTTACAACGTCGGTATCAGCGATGGTCAAGTGCTGGTCTCGGTATTGAGTGGTTTGGCGCAGGTCGTCGGACTCGGCGGCAGTGGTCAGATTAGCAAAGGCGAAATGCTGACCCTGCTCGGCTCGACCGCTGCTGACGTCGTGCTGTCACAGATCGATGGCCGCGATGCGGGTTATCAAGTCGACGATTACTACGGATATCAGTATCCGCAGTACTACGACGGTCGTTATCGCGACTACAACACCTACGTAAACGATCCATACTATTTTGATCCTTATCGACGTACGACCAGTTACCAGTACGTGAACTCGTATGTTCCGGGTCTCTACGATCTCGATTACTACGGCGACTGGCGCAACGTTGATGGTTACGGTCATTGCTGGGCGCCGCGAGTCGACGCCGGCTGGATGCCATATCAAGATGGTTACTGGTACACAGACTACCCATATGGGCCAACCTGGGTTTCCAATGAGCCCTGGGGTTACGCGCCGTATCACTACGGTCGCTGGGCGTTCGTTGGCGACCGCTGGTACTGGGTGCCTGACAGGTTGAATGCAACTCCGGTTTATTCACCGGCATTGGTTGCGTTCCTTCCCTTTGGCAACAACGACATCGGTTGGGTCCCGCTTGGACCGGGCGATGTCTACGTGCCGCGTTACTACAACAGCAGTTGGCAGCCTTATTACTTAACGCGTGGCGATTTGCATCCGCGCGTGGTCAATCTTGGTGTTCCGGGTGCCGTGACGGTCGTTAGTATCGACGACTTCACTCGAGGCATCGATTTCAGACGAGCACGAAGAGCGGATCGGAACCTGCTTGCGTCAGTGAATCCGACATTGGATCCACTGCTGTTTACGCCGTTGCGAAACGCAGTGGTGAATTCAGCGTGGGGTCGAGGTAAGAAGGACATTCCTCCGGGAATTGCCAGAAAGCTTCGAGACACGACGGTGATCACGAGTACCGCGCCAATAGCGACGCGGTTTAGACCAGACCTCGCGAAATCACTACGCGTAGAAACAGTCTCAGATCGCGCAAAGGGACAGAAGTTCAAGGTGCGTGACGAGAGAGGTGGTCGAGGCGCGCCGCAGGCTG
>JBIOVO010000060.1:0-66134 GCA_044867735.1 Pyrinomonadaceae bacterium
CTGCGGATCGCGTCGAGCGCGTCAGTCTCGACACGATCGTCGCCACCAACGTGCAGGTTACCGCTTGTGACGAAGACGTTCCGAAATGGAGTTTTCATGCGAGCAAGGCACGGATTAAGACCGGGGATCGCGTGTACGTCAATGCGCCGAAATTGAAACTGAAAAACATTCCGGTCTTTTACCTGCCGTACGCGTCGGTTTCCATTAAGCCGCGCGATCGCGCGTCAGGTTTTCTGACACCGACTTTCGGCGGCTCGGGCGCGAAAGGCTTCCGGTTGTCTACTGCCTACTATCAAACGCTCGGTCGTTCTGCTGATTTCACTTTCCGCAGCGACATCTACACTCAGCGAGGCCTCGGCTTCGGCGGCGATCTGCGCACGCGCGGTAACTCGCGTTCTTATCTCAATGTCGGTTTCTATGCCGTCAAGGATAGAATCTTTGGCCCAGAGGCCAGCGAAGCCAATCCCGATCAGGGTGGTTCGAGTCTTTACGTTGACGGAGTGCACTACTTCAAAAACGGCTTCATCGCCGTTGCCGACGTCAACATCACTTCTAACCTCGCGTTTCGGCAGGTGTTCTCCGACAACATTCAGCAGGCAATCTCCCCTGAGGAGACGTCGCAAGTCTTCGTTAACAAAGATCACAACGAATACAGCTTCAACTTTCTCGCGCGCACGCAGGTGACTTCATTAACGAATGCGCGTATTCGTATTCGTCAGTTGCCGAGCGTCAGCATCGACAGAAGGCCCAGGCTGTTGAAGTTTCTTCAGGAGCTTCCGATCTATTTTTCATTCACTGGATCTGCCGACGGAGTAAGTCGGAAAGAGACAGTCGAAGATGAGGTACTGTTTGTTAGTGACGTCGGCGGCAACCCGATCAACTCACCATCGATCGTGCAGCGACTCGATTTCTTTCCGCGTTTTGAACTGCCTTTGCACTTCGGCGGCTGGTCAATAACCTCTTCCGGTTCCGGACGCGTCACCTTTTACTCAAACTCGATAAATCCGACGACGCGCGACGTGCTCAGCCGGAACGTGACGAGAGCTTACGGAGAGTTTGAGCTCGACGTGCGGCCGCCGGCGTTTGCGAAAGACTTCAATCGCGGCGAGCGTTTCTTCTTCCGGCACGTGATCGAACCGTACGTCGTTTATCGCAAGCTTACCGGAATCAATAACTTCGATCGCATCATCCGCTTCGACTACATCGACGCCATCGCCGATACCAACGAGTTCGAGTTTGGCATCGCGAACCGCTTTTTCACGCGACGCTCGACTGAGAATGTCAGCGACGTACCGATTAGGGAGACTGAGGAGGAGAATCGGCCACTGCTCGCAACGCAGCCGTACGAAGCGTTGACGATCACACTCCGTGCTAAATACTTCTTCGATCCGTTCTTTGGCGGCGCGCTGATCCCCAACCGGCGCAACCAGTTCTATCCGATTAACACTCTTTCGGGGTTTGTCTACGGCGGCGTACCGCGTCGTTTCTCGCCGGTAAACATTGACGCGCGCTATCGTCCGAGACGAGACCTTTTTGTAGACGTCAGAACGGATCTCGACACGCACGGCGGTGGCATGCGTTCGCTTTCGACCACGTTCGGACTGGATAAGTCGATCGTCGAGATATTTCAGAGTTTCTATTACACGCGGGCAATTGAGTTGGATCCGAGCCTCGCAAGATTTGCGGATCCGCGTGGTTTCGAGGCGGGCACCGTGCGCGGTTCGCAGTGGAGCCCATCGGTGTTCTTAGGCGACCGCGAACGTGGGTTGTTCGGCGGCTCGTCGTTTTTCTTCGACTTCCAGAAGCGGCCGGGCAGGGGCGACAGTTCACTGATCAGTTCGACGGTTACGCTTGGGTATAGCTGGGACTGCTGTGCGATCGCCACTCAGTTTTCCAGTTTCAACGTGGGCTTAAGAAAAGAGAACCGCGTGGTCTTCGCCTTTCGGCTGAACGGCATCGGGAGCTTCGGCACCGAGCAAATAGGCCAACGCTGGCGGTAGGCGCGCCTCCTCGTAGCGCAGAAATAGGTCGCATAAGTCCTACAGGACCTATTTGCAATCGAAGGAGGTGACTTCTTAGGTAGGCCCCATATACAATGAATCGGGCAACCGGATCTGGCAAAGGACGCCTCCAAGGTCCTTGCCCACGCGAAGGTCCCCTGACTGTCTATCTCCTCGAGTGGCAAAACCGGCGCAAAGTATTGCTTAGATAAACCCGGGGTCGATTCTCAATTCCGTAGGAAAAGTCGTGAAAATAAATCGAATACTTCTAGGTGGCAGTCTGGTAGCCACACTGCTTCTATCGGTACTGGCTTACCCGTCACTGGGCCTCAAAAACCCACCCGCGTCTGCTCAGACAAAGGATGAACCACTGGTTGGACAAGTCGTCCAGGGCCAAACGAGGGACGTAGAACTCTCAAAGCACCTGCGCAAGTACGACCTGATACGCATGGATCCACAGGCGGTCGCGAAGCAGGTCCGCGAGCGTGGACGGCTGCGCTTCAAGTCGTCGGTGCGTGAGTTTGACATGCACCTGACGCCGCACAACCTGCTCTCACCTGACTACAGCGCCACGATGACCGATAGCAACGGCAAAGTTCATAAGCTGCCGAAGCCGGAAGTGACGACTTACAAAGGCGAAGTCAAAGGTTTACCCGACTCGCAAGTCAGAATTTCGGTCACTGACAAAGGAATCGAAGGCGCGATCATCTCGCGCGAGAGGCGCTACTTCCTGCAACCAGCGGCGGCCATTTCAAAGACAGCGCGTGCAGATGACTTTGTTTTTTACGACAGCGCCGATTTAGAGAAAGAAGAGGGAACCTGCGGCGTAACGCTCGCCGATCAAGTTGCTTCACAGGAAGCATCGGCCGGGAAAAGCACAAAGGCTCTGGTTGAGCCTGAAGTAGCGAATGCCCTGGTGACAAGGCTGGGACAGTTGGAAGTCGTGCGCATTGCAACCGATACGGATGGGGAATTTACTAGTGCGTTGAGTGGACCAACTAACGCTAACACGCATATCGTCAACATTCTCAATATCGTGGATGGGATTTATCAGTTTGAGATTGGAATTACTTTTCTGGTAGTTCAGCAGCACAACTTCACCGATGCGGCGACGGATCCCTACACCACCACCGATTCTGAGGATTTGTTGGAGCAGTTTAGAGTTCACTGGGAAGCCAACTTCCCAAAGACGGGTCAGAATGAGCGGACCCTCGCACATCTTTTCACGGGGAAAAACCTGGATGGCCCAACGATCGGAATCGCCTTTACCTCGGCGGCCTGTCGCATACCAACCCACGCTTATGGTCTATCGCAACGGTTTCCTACTACCGGAGGTATTACTGCCCAGACTGCAATCCTGACCGCACATGAGATCGGACATAATTTCAGTGCCGAACACACCAACGAAGTAGACGACAAAGTTCCTTTCGATCCAACCGCTCCGTGTTTCAACACGATCATGGAAGCCGGCATTGGCGACGGCTCGAGTTTCTGTCCGTTCTCACGTTCTCAAATTATTGGTCACGCGAACGCGAACCTGGCTTGTTTGGTTGACTCGACCGAGTTGCCACCAACACATCCGAGTTGTTCGATAACGCCGATAACGCCGGGAGTGACTGCGAACGGTAATCTTTCAACTGGTGATTGCCGCTCCGATCTACGAGGCGTCGAAAATTTCGCCGATCGTTACACCTTCAATGGGACCGCCGGCCAGCGAATCTCGATCCAAATGACCGGCGGGTTCGATACCTATGTATATCTAATTGCACCTGACGGTTATGTATTGGCACAGGATGACGATAGTGGTGGTGGAACGAATTCACGCATACCAACAAGCGGTACGATCACGTTGCCGCAAACCGGTATCTACACCATCGAAACCACCTCATTCGCAAAGCAGGCAACAGGTGCATATTCATTAACGCTAACGGTCGCGTCTTGCAGTATCAGCGCGAGCCCCGGGAGTCTGAGCTTCCCACAAGGTGGCGGCAGCAGTGCCATCAACGTAACGCTGACCGGAGGCGGTTGCGACTCTTATAAAGTTTTTGTCAATCCTTCAACCGCAACCTGGATTACACCGGAGACTACGAACGCCACCGGAAGCCGCAGCATCAATTTCACAGTTTCAGCGAACAACAATTCCGCCGGCCGGCGAGCTTTCATAATGCTCGGAGCCGGTACGACGGAGTTAGGTGGAGATGAAATTGACCCGGCGGCCGGATTGAGAATTCCGGTTAATCAGGCAGGCACTTCGCCAAACTGCATTGCGACTCCGATCGCGTTTGGACAAACGCTCAACGGCACGCTCAGTAACACTGATTGCCACTCGCCGGTGCGCGGCAACGGCTTCGTCGCCGATCGTTACACCTTCAATGCACTGGCCGGACAAAAAATAAGGATCCGGACGAGCGCGCCAAGCGTTGCCAATCCGGACACGTACCTCGTGCTGTATGGTCCGAATGGAGTCGTGTTGTATGTAGACGACGATAGTGGAGCCACTCAACCCGTCGTGACCAATTCGCAGATCCCGGGCGGCACCGGCTTGCTGCCCCTGGGTCTCTCCGGTACCTACACGATCGAGGTGAGCGAGTTTGACCCGAATACATTCGGCTCTTATCAGATCACATTGACAGGAGAGTCACTAGCAAACACGATTACGTTGCCCTCAGCGGCGATCAACATAGGTGAAGCCGGCAACTTCCTGGGCGTGAACGTAACTCGCTCCGGCGATACGACTGGGGCCGCAACAGTAAACTTTACGACCAGCGACACAGCGGGACTCCAAAACTGCACGGACACGAATGGCCGGGCTTCGGAACGTTGCGACTACGCGACAATCTTTCAAACCCTTCGATTCGAGCCCAACGAGACAAGCAAGCTGGTCGTTGTTCCCATCGTCAACGATGTACTCGACGACGAGAATGAAACCTTTACGATCAGACTGACAAGTCCGAACGGCGCTACGCTTGGAACGTCGCAAGCGACAGTCACCATCGCCGACAACGATCCGGCGTCTGTGGCGCAAAATCCGATCGACGGCGTGGAGTTCTTTGTGACGCAGCAGTACATCGACTTCCTCGGACGCTTCCCTGATAGCGTCGGGTTTGCAAACTGGGTACAGACACTCGGTAACTGTCCGAATGGCGGGTTTGGCGAGTTTGATAATCCAACCTGCGACCGCGTACACGTGTCGTCAGGATTTTACCTGTCGGTCGAGTTTCAGGGGCGTGGTTACTTTGCGTATCGGTTCTACGAAGTGGCGTTGGATCGACGGCCGACGTATGCGGAGTTTGTGCCTGACATGAACCAGGTCGGCGGCGCACAATCACCGGAGTCGGAAGTTTTGAGTAAAGAGGCGTACACGCAGGAGTGGACGCAACGGCCGGAGTTCAAGACTCGTTACGATGCGCTTTCAAATCAGGCGTACGTCGATGCGCTCGAAACGAATGCCGAGGTGACGTTGGCGAACAAAGCGGCGCTCGTGACGGCGCTGAACAACGGAACAACGAATCGCGGGCAAGTGCTGCGAGACATCGTGGAGACGCAGGCGGTTGCGAATCGCTTCTTCAACCGCGCGTTTGTGTCGATGCAGTACTTCGGTTACTTGCGGCGCGATCCGGACACGGTCGGCTTCGCCAACTGGCTTGCGACGCTCAATGCGGACCCGAACAATTTCCGTCACATGATCTTTGGATTTCTGTTCTCGACCGAGTATCGTCAGCGCTTTGGACCATAAAACTATTTACCACGGATGACACGGATGATTGCGGATTTTATCCGTTCATAATCCGTGTCATCCGTGGTTATTCCCCCGAGAATGCGTAACGTACTACTTCTTTCTCTCGCGCTGTTTGCAGTCCTGAACGGCTGGTCCAGCGGTTCGGTGGCTTCCCTTGGGACTCCCCAAACGCCACCACAGTCAGACATTCCCTGGCGCGAGAGCGGCCAGAAAACTACTCCACAACAACAGCGCGTAGGCGCGCCAATCAAGTCTCGCTCAGTAACGTTAGATCCGTTGCATCTGGAAGCGTTGTTGCGAAAGGCGCCGCTCGAGTCAACGGCGACGAGTGCGAGCGCCGAGGCGAGTATAAGTTTGCCGATGCCTGACGGCTCTTACATGCGATTTCACATTCAGGAATCGCCCGTCATGGAGCCGGCGCTGGCAGCACGTTATCCAAACATCCGAACGTTTCGCGGCCAGGCGGTCGATGGACAAGCCGCGACTACTCGATTCGATTGGACGCCGCAGGGATTCCACGCGATGCTGCTCACTCCTCGCGGCACGGTGCTGATCGAACCCGCAGAACTAAATCAGACTTCCGATTACATCTCTTACTTTCAGGGCGACACACCCGCCGGAACGATGGAGTGTCAGGTTGATGGTGTAACTCAGGAGGCCGCCGCTGCTACCGCAAAACAAACCGGCCCTCCGGAGGCCTCGGCTCTGGTCTCTTCCGGCTCGTCGTTGCGGACGTACAGGCTCGCCGTCGCTGCCACGGCGGAGTACACGCAGACATTCGGTGGCGGCACCGTCAACGGTGCACTGGCGGCAATCACCACGACGGTCAACATGGTGAACGCGATCTTTGAACGAGACGTGGCCGTCCGCATGGTCCTGATCGCAAATGAGACCTCGATCATCTTTACCGATACAAACACCGACGGTTACACCTCCGACATGTCGTTGTCTCTCATCTCGGAAAACCAATCCCGGATCGACGCGATTATCGGTTCCGCTAACTACGACATCGGTCACGTTTTCGATGGGCGGCCGAGTTCCGGAGGGTTCCAATTTAATGGCATTGCTGCGTTGGGAGCGGTTTGTCGCACCGGGTTCAAAGCAAGGGGCGTGAGCATAATCAAAGGACTACAACCGTCCAGTGGCATAACCGCTTACAACGCTGCGCACGAGATGGGCCATCAGTTTGGCGCGGCGCACACATTTAACGCAACCTCGGGAACGTGTGGCGCTCAGAGGGCGCCTGCGACAGCTTACGAACCGGGAACAGGCTCGACGATCATGGGCTATCGTTTTGCATGCGCGCCCGAAGACCTGATGTCGGCGGATAACTATTTTCATAACGCCAGTCTCGAACAGATCGTCGCTTACATCACGACGGGAAATGGGAGTTCGTGTCCGACCGTCACTCCGACCGGAAACAACATTCCGACGGTCGATGCAGGATCGAGTTTCACGATTCCGCGCAGCACGCCGTTTCAGCTCACTGCTACCGGAAGCGACCCTGACAACGACTCTTTAACTTACAGCTGGGAACAATTCGATCTAGGCCCTGCTGGACCACCAAACACCGACGACGGCTCTCGGCCTCTCTTCCGCTCGAATGCTCCTGCAAGTGACCCGGCGCGTCTTTTCCCGAGTTTGACCAACATCACGTGCGCTTTTTGTCCCACGCTTGGTCAGGAGATGGCGACGACAACACGAACACTGAACTTCCGTGCGGTGGCGCGCGATAATCGGAGTGGCGGTGGCGCTGTGAGCTCCGATTCGACCCAGGTGAGCGTGCGATCGGAGATAGGTCCATTCACGGTCAACGGGCAGGAAGCGGAGTGGACAGTTAAGTCACAACGAACCGTAAGCTGGAACGTTGCGAATACCACGAGCGCTCCCGTGTCATGCTCGACAGTAAAGATCTCGATGTCGCTGGACCAGGGCAATACGTTCCCGATCATCCTGGCCGCCAGCACTCCAAACGATGGTTCGGAGACCGTCACGATTCCCGGTACGCCGTCGAGTTCTGCACGAATCAGAGTCGAGGCAGTAGGAAACGTTTTCTTCAACCTCTCACCGGCGCTTCTAATCAACGGTGTTGAGGACATCATGCCGACCATCTCGAGCGTTTCGCCGGGCAGCGGAAGTGTTGGAACAGTCGTCACGATCAACGGCACAAACTTCATCAGTCCGAACGCGGTGCGTTTCAACGGCGTCAATGCCAGTTTCACCGTTAATTCGACGACGCAGATTGTTGCTACGGTCCCCGGTGGCGCCACGACTGGTCTAATCACCGTCTTGACGAATGGTGGGACCGCGACGAGTTCAACTCAGTTTACGCTTCCGTCCGGTACGCCGACGGTTCAGTTGGCCACGGCAAGTAATTTTGTTGGCGAGAATGCGGGCTTCCTGATTGTGACGGTGAATCGGACCGGCGATGTCACAGCGCCTGCCACGGTCAACTTTGCAACCAGCGATACCGCCGGTCTTCAGAACTGCACTATCGCGAATGGCCGCGCTTCAGAACGTTGCGACTACGCTACTACGATCGGCACGCTGCGGTTCGCCGCCGGCGAGGCGAGCAAGCCCATCGTCATTCCACTCGTTAACGATGCGCTCGTCGAAGGAGATGAAACGTTCACTCTCCGGCTGACGAGTCCGACCGGCGCGGTGTTGGGAACAGCACAGACCACGGTTACGATCGACGAGAACGATTTCGCGCCGGCGACTCAGAACCCGATCGATGGAGTCGATCCTTATGTAACGCAGCAGTACATCGACTTCCTCGGACGCTTGCCGGACAGCGTTGGCTTTGCAAATTGGGTACAGACGCTCGGTAACTGTCCGAACGGTGGTTTTGGCGAGTTTGATAATCCGCACTGCGATCGCGTACACGTGTCGTCAGGATTCTTCCTGTCGGTCGAGTTTCAGGGTCGTGGTTACTTTGCGTATCGCTTCTACGAAGTGGCGTTGGATCGACGGCCGACGTATGCGGAGTTTGTGCCTGACATGGCGCAGGTTGGTGGGGCACAATCGCCCGAGTCGGAAGTTTTGAGTAAAGCTGCGTACACGCAGGAATGGACACAGCGCCCGGAATTTAAGAGCCGTTACGATGCGCTATCGAATCAGGCATACGTCGATGCACTCGAAACGAATGCTGAAGTGACGCTCTCAAACAAAGCAACGTTGGTGGCGGCGCTGAATGGTGGGACGTCGAATCGCGGGCAAGTGCTGCGCGACATCGTGGAGACGCAGGCGGTTGCGAATCGCTTCTTCAATCGTGCGTTTGTGTCGATGCAATACTTCGGTTACTTGCGGCGCGACCCGGATACGGTCGGCTTTGCCAACTGGCTGGCGACGCTGGACGCCGATCCGAACAACTTCCGCCACATGATGTTCGGGTTTATCTTCTCGACCGAGTACCGTCAGCGCTTTGGACCATAAACCGATGAGGGTTGCGCTGGATGGAATGCCCCTGGATTCAGAGTTGACCGGCGTGGGGCATTACACATCCGAGTTGGCCAGAAGCCTGAGGCTGATCGCGCCAGACGACGAGTTCACTTTCGTTTCGCCTCAATCGCCCAACGCCCGGCATACTCAGCGTTGGTGGAGTTTTGGTTTACCGCTGTACCTCATTCGCAGCCCCTTCGATCTATTCCACGGCACCAATTACGAGATCCCGATCTGGTCGAAGCTGCCGTCGGTGGTGACGATTCACGACTTGTCGTTGTTCTTTCACCCCGAAGCGCACGAGAAACCGCTGGTCCGGCGCGCGCGTTGGCGCATGCCTTTGATGGCGAGGCTGGCGACTAAAATCATTACGCCGACGTTGAGTGTAAAGAACGAGGTCGTCGAAAAGTTTGGACTCAGTCCGGACAAGGTTGCGGTAACGCATGAGGCGCCACGCGCGACGTTCAAGAGAAGGGAAGACGCTGAGCTTGTTCAACTACTTCAGCGGCTGGGTATTCGCGAGAATTTCATTCTCTTCGTGGGCACGGTCGAGCCCCGCAAAAACCTGCATCGCCTGGTAGAAGCGTTCGATCAGGTGCTGCGCACGACTTCGTTAGCGCCACAACTCGTGATCGCCGGTGGACGCGGTTGGTTGATGGATGATTTCGCGTCCGCGATCAAACAACGCGGACTCGAGGATCACGTTTGTCTGACTGGTTATCTCGAAGACGAAGATCTCTGCGCGCTTTATTCATCGTGCCGCGTGTTTGTTTATCCATCGCTGTATGAAGGTTTTGGTTTGCCGCCGCTGGAGGCGATGACGTGTGGCGCGCCGGTGATTGCGAGCAGGATCGCGGCGATCACTGAGACGCTCGAGGACGCTGCGAGATTGGTCGATCCGCGTGACGTTGATGATCTGGCGAAGGCGATGGTGGAGATGTTGAGTGATGAAACGATGCGAGAACACTTCGCGAGTGCCGGCGCCGAGCGCGTCAAAAGGTTTACGTGGGAACAAACGGCACGCGAGACACTAAGGGTCTATCAATCGGTACTGTTTAATTAACCACAAAGACACAAAGACACGAAGTTCACTTAAAACTTCGTGTCTTCGTGTCTTTGTGGTTAGAAACTCTTTCTAGAAGCGCGCGCGATATTCTGTCGAGTAAATGAAACCGAAGATCATGTGACGGAAGTTACTCGGATCGGCGTTCAGCGTATCCACCCAGTTCTTGAATCCGATCGTATCCGGATCTCGCTTCAAGTATCCGAAGTACTGCATCGAAACAAATCCGCGATTGAAGAACTTGTCGAATACCGGCTGGCTCTCGATAACCGTGCGGAGCACTTGCGCTCTCGTTTGCTGACCGCCATCGAGGCTGCTGATCAGTTGCGTTTTATTCGACAACGTCACGCCGGCAGTCTGCTCGAGCGTGTTGACGAAATTCGTGTTGCTTAGCGCGTCGTACTTGGTCTTGAATTCCGGCCGTTGCACAAATTCGTTCATGTACTCAACCTTGCTTTGTGTCTCCTGGGCGGGCGATTGCGCTCCGCCAACCTTGAGCATGTCCGGCCGAAACTCAGTGTAGAGCGGGCGGCGACCCAGCGCGGCTTCGTAGAAACGATAGGCCCAATAGCCGCGGCCCTGAAACTCGACCGACAGGTAAAAGCCGGCGGAAACGTGGACGCGATCGCAGTGAGGATTGTCAAACTCGCCGAAACCACCGTTCGGACAATTGCCAAGCGTGTTGTTCCAGTTGGCGAATCCGACCGAGTCTGGCATGCGGCCTAGAAAGTCGTTATATTGCTGCAGCACGAAGAAATCAACGTCGTCAATCGTGATAGGTTGATTTGTTCCGGGACGCAGGCGTAGCGGCTTCACTTTGATGTCGCCATAGAAGAGCTCGGAAGGGAGTCCCGGCACTTCGGTAACAATCCGGAGCGTTGGAGGACTCTGAGCCAGGACAGTGCCGCCGGCCAGCGCAATAATCAAAAGGCAAATACCGATCTTCATTATTTCTCCTAGGTTTCCGACATTTCTTGTTTTTTCAGGTTTGAGGCCGGATGGGGTCTGTCCGTGCGCCCTGCGCGCTCTAAGGGCAAAGTATAGCGATCTCAATTACATGCGTCAACGAAATGAATTTGGTCGCGAAAAGGCACACAAAGCACAAAAAGGGAATGATGGCGATTGAGACGCAAAGCTTACCGTCGGACGTTCAGGCAGACGCTCCTCGGACGGAGCTGTCGATTCTGATGCCGTGTCTTAACGAGGCGGAGACGCTGGCGACGTGTATCAGGAAGGCACAGCAGTCGCTCAAAGAACTCAACGTGGCAGGGGAAGTCATCATTGCTGACAATGGCAGCACCGATGGCTCGCTGGAGATCGCCGCCAGCCTCGGGGCGCGCGTGATTCACGTCGCTGAAAAGGGCTATGGGAATGCGCTCCTTGGCGGCATCAGCGCCGCGCGCGGTAAGTACATCATCATGGGCGACGCGGATGATAGTTACGATTTCACCAGGCTCGGCCCCTTTCTCGAACAACTGCGCGAGGGCTACGACCTCGTGATGGGCAATCGCTTCAAAGGCGGCATCGAACCCGAGGCAATGCCACGTTTGCACAAATATCTCGGGAATCCGGTGTTGACCGGTATTGGGCGTCTCTTGTTTCATAGTCCATGCGGCGATTTTCATTGCGGACTGCGCGGTTTCAGTAAAGCCGCGATTCTGAGTCTTGACTTGCGCACTACCGGGATGGAGTTTGCGAGTGAAACTGTCGTGAAGGCGTCATTGCGTGGCTTGCGCATAACGGAAGTTCCGACGACGCTTTCAGTCGATGGTCGCAGCCGGCCTCCGCATCTGCGGAGTTGGCGCGATGGCTGGCGTCATTTGCGTTTCCTGCTGCTTTACAGTCCGCGCTGGCTGTTTCTTTATCCCGGTCTACTGTTAATGCTCGCCGGTGCGGTTGTGTTTGGCTGGCTGTTGCTGGGTCCGAGAGTTGTCGAAGGAGTGACCTTTGACGTTCATACTTTCCTTTACGGCGCAATGGCGATCATCATCGGTTATCAAACCGTGATCTTTGCGATCTTCACGAAGGTCTTTGCGATCACAGAAGGACTACTTCCCGAAGATCCGAGGCTCACGACGTTGTTTCGTCACATCAAACTCGAGACCGGCATCATCGCCGGAACACTTCTGCTCGTCGCCGGATTTGGGCTTTCGATTTATGCGCTGAGCTTTTGGGGCGGGACACACTTTGGACCGCTGGATCCATCGCGAACGCTGCGACTGGTAATTCCGGCCGCAACTCTGATCACCATAGGTTTGCAAACCGTCTTATCGAGTTTCTTTCTCAGCATACTCGGACTAAAACGTCGCTAATACCCATGATCACTTCAAAAAGAGTTTTGTGTTCGCTGTGGGTGTTGTTGCTTGCCGCGAGCTTTTTCGTTTGTGCCCGATCTTCGTATCGCCAGTCGCTAAGCTCGGAAGAATTTGCCTACGGTTGCGATCCGTTTGGCTACTTGTTCATGGCGAAGCGGATCCGGCATGCGGTCCCGCGTGGTGAATGGCCGGAGTTCAAAATCGAGTCGCCGCAAACGCGGACGTTGATCAACTTCATGCAGCAGCAGAATGTTGCATTGCCGCGTTGGGAAGAGATCGTCGCGCCTCACGCGCATCATTACTTTCCGAAGTCAGGTTACGTGGGCGTGCAATATCCGCCGGGCACTGGTCTGGTGCTGGCGATGTTTCCGCAGGGCGAGGCAGTTTACGGTTTGAACCGCGTGGTCGTGTTTGTGTTCGCCGCGGTGGGAATCGTTGCTTTGTTATTTGCGCTCGCGAAGAAGGCGTGGGCATCGATCGGCCTCGTGGTCCTGGCGTTGAACCTCGGACTGCTCATGCTCGCCCGCATGGATTTCTGGACCTATTCGATCAATGCCGTACTCGTGCCGGCGTTGATGACTTGTCTCTTCAGTCTCTTTGCCCTGCGATTCAAGAACGGAAACCACGATCGACTGGCGCTGGTCTGCGCTTTGATCGCGGGACTGTTCCTGGGATTCGCGATGCTGATTCGTCTTCCCGCTTTTCTTCTGCTGCCTGGTTTCCTGGTTTTGCTGTGGCCGGGTTTACGTAACATCCGGCTCAAGAGTCTTCCCGTGGCACTCGTTCTCGGTGTTGTCATCACGGGGATCATTCCGGTGCTGATCAACCAGCAAAAAGTTGCGGGCGCGTGGTATTTGTCGACTTACGCGAGTGTCGATGCGGCGCCGCCCGCGCTCAGCAGCATCCCGGCTAATCTGTCTTACTTTTTGGGTAGGGGCGCGGCTTCTGTAGACAACTGGGCGCTGTTGTTTGCGCTCGTTGGCTTCGCCGGTTTCCTGATTCTTCACTGGAAGACCGCGAATCGTTTCGGCTTGAGCGGGAAACGTCTGGCTCTGGCCGCGTTTCTGCTGTGGTTAGTGCCGATCTGCTACTTTCTCACTCATAAAGTCATCGGTCCGCATTACATGATGACGTCCGTCTTCGCGGCGATCGCGCTGCTCGGCTTTGGAGCACTCGCGATTGAAGCTACAAGTGAGTTCGGTCAGGGATTTGATCGACGAAAGGCCGTGTCGTGGGTTGCGGTGGTGTTGATACTTTTACCGGGTCTCGCGATGGCGAAGCGGGTTTGGAGAAACCGTGAGCTGAAACCGGCGCCTTCGTTGGCGAGCACGCGTGAGCCGATGTTCCTGCCGTCTGAGTTGGCGGACGACAAGGCATGGGTGTGGGCGGATCTGTTTACTGGATCGTTGTGGTACTACGCAGGCAAGCCGGCGTACAAAATCCAGTTCACTGACGAAGAAGTCCGGAAGATGCTCTTCAGGTTTGTGCATGAAAGAGGCGATCGCCAGTATCTGATTCGGGATAGTGGAATGATGAAGGTGTGGATGGACGAGATTGAGCGGTTCGGAGGGAAGCTTGAGTTTCGCGGCCTTGTCGGGGGGCAAGCGTATTATCTGGTGACCTGGCCAAATGGCGTTCCAGTTCCGGAAAAGGTTTAACCACAAAGACACAAAGACACAAAGCAATGATTTTCAATTTTGTGTCTTTGTGTCTTCGTGGTGAATATTCTTGATTAACATGCAGCTAAGCCGACGCACCTCGTCTCTGATAACTCTGCTCCTCGCGATTGCTGGTACCGTTCAATACCACTCGGCACAGTTTCTTTCCTGGTTCGATACGTTCCCCGGAGATCGAGGCGACGCGCGCGGGTTCGCTTACTTCCTCGAACACTGGTATCAAGCGTTGCTCGGCCGAAGTTCGCTGTTGTCGCCGGCCATCTTCTATCCGACCAAAGGCACACTCGCTTACTCCGATCTCTTATTTGGTTTCGCTGTCCCTTACTCATTCTTCCGCCTGGTTGGCTTTAGCATATTCACCTCCGTCCAGCTCGCGATCATCTTGATCACGTTCCTGAGTTTTTGGACTGCGTTTTATCTACTGTACAAGGTATTGAACTTTCGTCTCGCGGCATCATGCGCCGGCGCGATGTTCTTCGCTTTCAGTTCGCCGAAGTTTTTGCAAACGATCCATTTGCAACTGCAGTTCGTCGTCCTCTTGCCGCTGATCTTTGCCCTCGTCTTCACTTTCGCCAGGCAGGTAGACACGATGAGTCATAGAAGGGCGGCGACGCTGGCGGCGCTGACGGCTCTGTGTTTGAACCTGCAACTCGCAACCGCTTTCTACTACGCGTGGTACCTTGCGGTCTGGACCACGATCTTCTTGATCCTCGCCCTTGTCTTTTCTCCAACGCGCCGCTTCATCATCACGGTTATCAGGAGATTCTGGCGGGCGTTGCTGATTGGGGCAGGAATTTTCCTGGTCGGATTTCTTCCGATCCTGCTGCTCTACATTCCAACGATGAGGGTAGGACAGTGGTACAAATATGAGTCGCTGCTCGAAATGGTGCCTGATTGGCGGTCCATTTTCTCGATGGGCGCGGGCAACTACGTCTGGGGCAGACTCGGCGCCGCCCTGATTCCTTCTCCACTCAACTCAACCTGGGGCGAACTCCAGATCGGCATCGGGTTGGTGCCATCGTTGACGTGGATTGGACTCACGGTTTTGGCCATCTGGTGGATCATTCGCCTACGCAAGACAGCGGTCCAGCCGCTCTCGCCTGCGACCAATCGCGAACTGGCGCTGCTTTTCTTCGGGTTGATGATCCTCGCGACCACACTTTTTTACTTTATCGGCTTTCGCTATTCGGGCCGTTCGCCCTGGATCTACGTCTATAACTACTTCCCGGGAGCCGCGGCGATCAGGGCAGTAGCGCGATATGTACTCTTCCTTACGCTGCCAATGTCGATCGCTCTTGCTTACGCGCTTCACAAGGGACTTGATTACGCCGCCGGCAAGCGAGCATTGACGGCAGGCCTAATCGGGTTGGCCACGTTTGGCGTGTTTGAGCAATTCGGTGTCAACAAGATCGGCGGCCTCGGCTTTTCGACGAGCATCGAAGAAGCTTATCTGAAAACGATGGCGGCCAAGCTCCCCAGTGACTGCGAGGCATTCTACGTCGCGCCCGGCCAACAGCCGAAGCAATCGATTGCGGAATACCAGTACGACGGCATGATGCTCTCGATGATCAGCAAGGTTCCGACTTTGAATGCGTCGAGCAGCCAGTTTCCGCGCGACTGGAATCTCTATTTCGTGAAGAACCCGGATTACGAAACCCGCGTGAAAGAATGGATCAACTCACAGACGATTGCCGGAAAGGTTTGCCGTTTGGAAATCGGACCGCAGGTTGAAGCCTTCGATCCAAAAACGCCCAGTCCGATTGACGATGCGGAGTTCTTCGTTCGCCAACTCTATCGCGATTTTGCGGGGCGAGAACCGGAACCGACTGTCGTCGCGACCCTGGTTGAGAAGATCAGGAATTGCAAACCGACTGACGAAACATGTGATCGCGATAACGTAGCGCTTAACGTTTTTCTCTCTACTGGCTTTCACGAAAAAGGGTTCTTCGTGGTGCAGATGTACGAAGTCGGACTTGGGCGAGCGCCGAGCTATCGCGAGTTTACTGACGCGATGCACCGAATCAGTGAATACCAGACCACTCAGCCGCCCGACCTCGTGAAGGAACGAATGCTGACGGACCTCGTAAAAAGCCCGGAGTTTGCACAACGCAATGATGCGGGGCGCGAGCAGGTTCTCCGTCAATCCGTGGGAAGCGAGGATCTGAGGCGGCAGCTAAACAACCGTGGCTTTGTGATCTTGCAATACTTTGGTTATCTGCAAAGAGATCCTGATCCGGCGAGTTTGAAGTACTGGACGGACCAACTCGACCGTAGTGGTGCTGCAACGGAGGTTATCGAAGGTTTTACTACCTCGGTTGAGTACAGAGATCGTTTCCGCCACTAAAAGGCACAAAAAGCACAAATAGAGAGAGTGTGAGGGTCAAACTGATTCGACGGCGGCGATCAGTGACTTTCGAATCTTCTCTGTCTGATATTTCGAAAGGACGTAGTCTCTGCCTCTCGCGCCCATTCGTTTGGCAGCTTCCTGATCCGATAATTCATTCAAAGACTGAGCGAAGCTTTCGTAGTCGTTGTAGACATGCCCGGCGCCGCTGTCTTTGATGTGATCAGCCAATACTGTTGACGTGTTGTTCGCGAGCACGGGTGTGTTTTGAGCCATCGCTTCGAGAGTGACGATACTAAAACTCTCGTTGGGTGACGGGATCACAAACATCCTGGCGCCGGCCATCAGTCTGAATTTCTCTTCAACACTCACAAAACCTCGGAACTCAATCTCTTCATGATCCGGAATCGGCATGTCGTCAACGCCCGTAATGATCAATCTCAGCTTCGACGGATGAGATCTCTTGAATGTGATGAAGTAATCAAACAACTCCCGGCAACCTTTGTGCGGATCAACGCGGCCGCAATAGAGCAGATAAGGCACGGGGCTTTCTTGTGCACTGCGAATCCTTGTATCGATCGCCATCGAGACAATTCTACCGGGCAGATCTCCCCAGAGTTTTTGGCCCACACGCTGCTCCGCCGCCGTTAACCAGACCAGTTCACGCGCCCGACGCGCGGCGAACTTGTATGCCGGCAGGTAAGCCGGTAATTCGTCATGTAGTGTCGGAGCGAAGAGAGTGTTTCCGGGTGGTACCTGTTGCAGGCCAAAATACGTGGTCGGGTAAAGATACGTTATGAAAATCAGCGCACGATAGTCATGCCAGTTTTCCCTGATAAATTGGAGCAACGGCGCAGAGTAAGGACCCTGCTGTCGAATAAAGTCCTCTTGCATTGCGATCGTCCAGCGAATTTGAGGTAGTGCTGCGCCGTTGCCGGTTGGAGGTGTTGACGGATGAAACGCTTCCGGCAGGCGCGTGTGCAAGAGTGACCAGTAGTGACTACGCCCGATAGTTACCGGAAAGCGGACGATGCATACACCGTCTTTCGTTTCCGGTCCTTCAGGCAGGGTATTGGACCAGACGGCGGTATCGACCGCAGTGGTAGTCAACAGCTCGACCTGATAAGCATCGCGCAAGAGGGTCGCGTAATGCCAGGCCAGCGTTTCCGAACCGCCGACGACGTCTTCATGACACCTTTGGACCACAATCGCGACTTTATTCATTGCAGTGTGGCTATCGCTTTGCGAAAGTCGCCGGCGATCTTCTCGTTCGTAAACTTCGACTCGTAACGCCGGCGACCTCGCAACCCCAACGCATTACTCACCGAGCTGTCTTTCACAAAACGATCGATCGCTTCAGCCATTAAGAAAGGACTTCTTTCTTCCCAAACTACACCTGCATCGCCGAGAGTTTCAGGAATCGCAGTCGATGCATAAGCAGTGATTGGCAGTTTCATCGACATCGCTTCGACCAGTGGAACACAAAAACCTTCGTGTTCACTGGCCGTCACAAAAGCATGGGCCAACTGGTAGAAGGCCTTCAGCTGTTCATCCGGAACTCCACCGGTAAAAACAACTGCGTCACGCAAATTGAGACTATCGACCGCGCGATGTAAGAGTTTCGAATAGGGACTAAATCCCTCGCCACCCTTGCCGACAATGATCAGACGCGAACGATCGTTGCAGCCGTAATGGTAATGCGCAAAGGCTTCGATCAATTGCAGGAAGCCTTTGTGAGGCACGACGCGGCCGACTGAGAGGATGTTGGCGGTGTCACCGGAATACTTAACTAAGGTCGCCGTGTGGGCGTTGATGCTGGTGAGACGATCGATGTGATGAAACGGCGGCACGACAAACGACCTTGACGGCTCGGCGCCAACGTCGAGCAGTTCCTGCATGCTGTATGCGGATGCGGAAAGATAGAGATCGCATTGCGCGGCGGCGAAATCCAATAATTGTCTTCGTCCGGTTTCACAAAGTTCCTGGTCGTGTTCGTTAAAGCCAACGAAATACTTTGCGGGCGTGACGTTGTGGTAACGGATCACGCGTTTGCACTTCAGACCTTTAATGAGTTGTCTGGCGAGATGCCATCCGCGCGAGTGATGGTAGATGAGGACGTCAGTCGGTGCTCTTAAGAACCTTTCGATGTCTTCGACGTCAGAGATGGCGACGTGCTTGAGTGAATGAGTTTCACAAAAGATCCGAACGTCGTGGTTGTGACGGATGAGGACATCGTACATTCCGAGCACGTCGTTACTGACGGCGTCGGCGGTGGTCAGGCTTGGGCTTAGGATTCCAACTCGGGTCATAATCAGCTCAAAATCTGTGTAATCTGTGTTTAGTTTTAGCCACAGATTACACAGATCTCACAAACCAAACCTCGCCGTCGCTGCCAGAAATCGCTTCGCGATCGCCTCGTTCGAAAAGTTCTCCTCATAGCGCTGCGCACCTCTCGCCACGAGCTCCATCTTTGCCGCCTCATTTCCCCGCAGTCCATCGATCGATTGCGCCATCAAAAACGGATCTCTCCTCTCCCAAATCAACGCACTGTCCGCCGCCGTCTCGCCAATCGCCGTCGACGCATACGCAATGATCGGAACCTTCATCGCCATCGCTTCCACCAACGGCACGCAAAACCCTTCATGTTCACTGGTCATCAATAACGCATCCGCGAGCAGGTAGTAAGCCTTCAACGATTCGTCAGAGACCTTTCCGGTAAACACGATGAACGCCCCGATACGCCACGAATCAATCAATTCTCGCAGCGACTCGGTGTAGGCCGCGAAAGCCTCGTTCTCGGAGCCGACGATAAATAAGCGAGTCTTGTTGTTGAAGACACTGACGTAGGCTGCAAAGGCTTTGATGAGCGCCGCATGACTCTTGTTCGGACGTAGGCCTCCCACCGTCAGTAGATTAACTCTGCCGTCGCAATAGCGATCGAGGATGTCGAGATCTGCGGCTCCAGCGCAAAGTTTATCTGCGTGATTGAACGGTGGGACTACGAGAGTCTTAATCTCAGGGCTGCCTGCCGCAATTAGATCGCCTTTGTTAAAGGCCGACGCGGCCATGTAGAGATCCGCACGACATTTGGCGATCTCTCGAAGTTGCGCTCGCCCGGTCCGGCAGAGGCGCCGATGTTCTTCGTTAATGCCTTCAAAGAACGCCGGCGGCGTTACGTTGTGATACTTGACCAGCTTGCGGCACGAAGCCTGTTTCAACGTCTCGACACCGAGTTCCCATCCGATCGAGTGGTGGTAGATAAGAACGTCATCGTGACTGTGCAGAAACGAATACGCTGCTGCTGGATGGTCGACCTCCTGGTCTTCGAGGCTTGAATGTTCGGCAAAGAGACGTGCCTCGTGACCACGCCTGGCCAGCAACTGCTGCATTGCGAGAACATCGTTACTTACCGCATCGGCTACGGTCAGCGTTGGAGTCAGAATAGCAACGCGGGTCATGTTAAGCGTCAGCGGGGGCAAGCCCCTCTTCCTGACTTGCCCTTCACTTTCGTTCTAAAACCTCAGAATAAGACAAGTCAGGAAGAGGGGCTTGCCCCCGCTCTTGCGTGCGGGCGACGACCGCGTAGTCCATCGGACCATAAAGGAAGTGGTTAAGGTGGCTGGTCAATTGATCCTTAACTTCGATCTGGACGTCCTTCACTGGATGTAACTTCATCATATCCTGAACGTGAAACCCTCTGGCTTCCAGAAGGAGCTTCATCGTTGGCATTGGAATCGGGTGCTTGTGTGTCGGATCAAGATAGAAATTACAACTGCCGACCAGAAGATTTTCCGGATTGGGTGTTTCGAGAATCAGCAGCCCCTCGGGTTTGAGCACACGCGCGGCTTCGTCAAAAAACTTGATCAGGATTTTGAGCGGCAGGTGCTCGACAAAGTGAAAAGCGGTGACGGTGCTTAAGCTGTTGTTTGCGAGCTGGCCCAGGTAACTCAATGCTTCGGCCTCGATAATGTCGAGTGACAACGATCTACATCTCTCTATGACAATGGAATTGTTGTCGACTCCCTGAGCCTGAAACCCGTGTTCCCTGAGAACTTCAAGCCATTCGCCGCGGCCGCAGCCGACGTCGAGTATCTCAGACGTCACGCCTGCCTCTTTCAGGATCGGAAGATAGACTTTCACTTCCTCTTTGACGGCCTCAGGCGCGCCGCGCAACGACTCTTCCAGTGAGTAACAGAGTGGATCGAGTAGATGATCGTCGGCGGTCGAGCGGATCTCGTATTCGACCAGGCGTCGTTGAATTCGTTGGTCCAACTCCGCCTCCCAGTTGGCTTTTGCCTGGGCCAGGCTTTGCCGTTCGCTGACGAGGGAATCGATCTGCAATGACACGAGATTCCTCAGTTCTTTTAGATCGGCGATGTGTTTGCTACTCCCTTCTGCCTGCCTGCGAGATGCTTCCGCAAGATTTGCAATGGCTTCGTTGAAGTGACTGGAAACACGTTCGAGTTGCCCGGCCGTGTGTGCTTCGAGCTGGCGGTGGTGTGTTATGAGAACGGGCAAACGAAAGATAGCGACGGCGAGACGCAGCAGGTAACCGACAATTGGGACGCGATACAGTTTTCTTAGCCCGCCGAGAGCTCCTAAACCTTCAATGGGAACGTTCGCCGTCTCGCCTTCGCTCGAAAACTTCAAACTCTGGACAATATCGATCTTGCTGTAACGGCCGCTGCGCAAGTGCTGGAGATATTCCACCAGACCTGCATCATCGGGCTCTCGTTTGAGGATTGCGCGGTAGGCATTCTTCACGAATGCCTCATCGTGAAAACCGAGCAGGTCGTTGACGTGGTAGCCGTCGCGTTTTTCGATATCGGGTTGGAGATTGAGATCCGCCGGAGGAATAGCGCTCGGTAACCCCTGAACGCCGATCGTGATGAGTTGCCGGTAGAAGCTTGAGGCGCCGTTTTTGAAAGCGTCGCGTTTGCGCTGGTCGGCGTCGTTTCTGATCTGGTCCATCAGCCGGCCCAGATCGAGATCGTCACCACTTTCGATTTTTGAATCCGTTTTCATCCGTGTTAGCTGTGGCTCAACTCACTGGCGACGTGAGTGCCGATGCGTTTGCTCGCCGCCGTCGCGTTCAGATTGGTGACGCCTTCCATCGTTGTTGCTGCCATCACTCTAAAGAACAAGCAGCCGTCAAGCCAGTCAAAGCTCACTCCCGCGCTGCTATGAACCGCAACGCTGATCGATAACTGATCCGGCGCGACCCAGCAGTTGAACTCGAAAGTCACTTCCGTCAACTGCCCCTTCTCGAGTGGATCAAACGGTACTTCCTGAAGCTCGGTATTCGTTCCGTAGATGTGAATGCCGTGACGATTGCGAATCAAAAAACCGCAGACCACGTCGTCAAGATTGCTATTCGCTACGTAAACGATGCGCACGATCAGTGGTTGTCCGGTTTCGACGAGTTGAGTCGGATGCAAACCCCCGTCGAGCAGTTCTACCTGCAAGATTTCAGCACTGCGATCGCCGTGACGATACGAGTAGGTCAACGGCGGTCGCTCAGCTTCCGTCTCGGCGCCCTCAACGCGCGGCGTGAGATTGGCTTCATACGCTCGCTGACTCGCCATGATGATCTTTCGATAACGATTGAGAACGTCGGCCGGTTGTCCCTCGGCAAGCATCTTGCCCTCGTTCAAAAGGATCGCGCGCGTGCAAAGCGCGCGGATGGCGCCCGGATCGTGTGACACAAAAAGGATCGTAGTCCCACTTTCCTGCATCTGCTTGATCCGTCGCATGCAACGGTGCTGGAAAACCGCGTCCCCTACGGCGAGCGCTTCGTCGATGATCAGGATCTCGGGCGAGACTGCGATCGCCGCGGCGAAGGCGAGGCGGATGTACATACCGCTGGAGTATGTTTTCAGCGGTTGATAGATGAAGTCGCCGATCTCGGCGAAACTGGCGATCTCCGGCAGGAGTTGTTCGGCTTCGCTCCTGGAAAGGCCCATCAGGGCGGCGTTCATGAAGATGTTTTCGATACCGGTGAACTCGGCATTAAAACCGGCGCCGAGTTCGAGCAGCGCTGCCACGCGCCCTTCGAGCGACACGCTGCCGTGGGTCGGTTCGAGTGTTCCGGTGATGATTTGCAGCAACGTCGATTTGCCGGAGCCGTTTGGTCCAATGATGCCCGTGGTGGTGCCTGATTCGACTTCGAAACTCACGTCTTTGAGTGCCCAGAATTCGCGATGCGCCTTCCAGCGCCCGCGCGTCAGAGTCTCTTTGAGGCGGTCGGCGGGCCGATCGTAAATGCGGTACTGTTTCGAAACCGCGTCAACGCGGAGTGCGGCAGGCATAGTTGTTTCGGTCGTATTCTATCCACAGATTACACAGATTAGATAGATTACGACACCGGGTAGTGTCTGAATTTGAGTTTTCCCAGCGGCCCTCTGCGTATCTCCGCGAACTCTGCGTTGAAACCAGCCCTTTAACGCAGAGAACGCGGAGATACGCGGAGGGCCGCCGGGAAAACTCCTTCAACTTAAGACACCACCCGACACCCCTGCTGCTTGCGAACCAGAGGGGTTCTGCTTAAAATGGCCGTTCTTTAATCGCCGTCTCAGCTCCCCGAGGGCATCTAATCTGCTCGTATTCGCGTCTTTATTGCGGAGGAATCGTGAAGCAAGTTCTCTGGTTTTTGTGCGCCAGCATCCTGCCTGCGCTAATCGGTGGCTCGCTTGCCTCCGTCGCAGCCCAAACGAATAGTCCAACACCGGACCCGTTCACCGTTCAGGTTACTTCCGCAAACGGTGGAACGTTCAACAGTGCCATGGGCGACATCAGCGCCAATGGCCGGTTCGTTGTGTTTGTTTCCAATGGCGACGTAGCCACTGAGAGGTCCGGCACGCGAAACAATCTGGATGGTAATCGCGAGATCTTCGTGTACGACTACGCTCAGCGTCGTATTTTCCAGATTACGAACACCAAGCACGTTCCGAATCCGACTCCGAGTCCGAGCCCGACGCCCACTCCGAGTCCTTCGCCAAGTCCGAGCCCGAGTCCGAGTCCTTCGCCAACACCAGCCGACTTAACGCGCGTCAAGATCGAGATCGACAACCGCTCGCCTATGATTTCTCTGGCGCCCACGCTTATCGGCGGTGTGCGTGTTTACACGATCGTCTTCAGTTCGAATGCACCGAATCCAGCCAACTTCGACGGCACCGAAGGGACTCTCGCCACCGATGGTAATTCTGAAATCTGGATTTATCGTATGCCGGCTGTTGCTGATGTCGATCTGACACTCGGAACCGATCTACCGCTTATGGATCTCTCAACCGGAACGTTCGAGCAGATTACAGACACGCCGGCCAGCCGAGTTCCACGCGCCGGTTCGAGCACTGCTGCGCCGTTCTTCGCTGACGACAATCGCGAAGCGGCGATTTCCGACAACGGAACTATTCTGGCATTCATCTCGACACGCAATCTCGTTCCCGGAGTTGGCAACACCGACGCGAATCCGGAACTGTTTTTCTACAACGTAGGAACCGACACTTTTGCCCAGGCGACAAGCACGCAGGATGCGACTCCGGGAGTTGGTCTCGTCTTTCAGACTAGTCCCTCTCTGTCTTCGGACGGATCGAGGGTGGCGTTTCAATCCAGCGCAAACCTTGCCACAAACAATGCCGACGGTAATGCGGAGGTCTTTACGGCTACTTTTAGTGGCAGCGCGGTGGGTAATATCTTTCAGGTCACACGCACCCAAAACAGTGTGCTCAGTGCAAATCTGTTGAGCCCCGGCCGGCGGATTAGTCGTAACGGCGCTTTCATCGCCTTCGAATCGCGAGCGACTGATCCGAAGTCCGGGGCTGCGATCACAAACAACTTCCGCGGCCTGTTCGTCTACACTGTGGCCGACGACACCTTCGTCGAGATCGGCACCCGCACGACCTTCGACGACCTGATTCGTTTCCCGGCGTTTACTGACTACAACGGCTCGCTGGCGCCATCGACCCTAGTGTTTGAATCGGGAGTGAACTACCGCGTTGATGGAACGCTTCCGCCAACGGCACAAGCGTCCGAAGGGTTGAATCCGCTCAATGCAACCCAGATATTTGCAACTCAAATTCCAGCGACTTCTTCAAACACGTTGACCAGGTTAACGAACACCCCGGTGACGACATCGTCGTTCGGTGGCGGTCAGCCGATCGCGAGTGAAACGCGTAAGCGCATAGCCTTCTCTCTCGGAGGCATTGAGTTTGGCGGTGGCAATCCTGACTTCTCGACCGAGATCTACTATTTGATCACGCCGCAACTCACGGCTGTTTCGTCTGCGACGTTGTCGTTTTTCACTGGAGCGAGCAATCAGCCGGTGACTGCTGCGACACCCGCTCCGAGTCCGAGTCCGAGCGCCAGTCCGACGCCGTTACCTTCACCGAGTCCGGTTCCGGGAGCGCCGTTTGGCTTGGCGCCAGGTGAGTTGACTATCGTTCGATCTACTGTTTCGCTCGCTCCTTCCGATGCGACGGCGAGCGGGACTTCGGAAGTAAACCGCCGTCCGGCGTTACCAGTTGAACTCAACGGCGTCTCGCTATCGGTTAACGGAGCCGCTGCCGGACTCTACTTTGTCGGTGACTCGAGTAAGCAGATCAATTTCGTGATCCCGATAGGTGTGAGTCCTGGTCTGGCCACAGTTGCGGTGAACGTCTTGAATGCCGGGGCAAACACGGACACGCTGTTCCGCGGATTTCTACAGATCGTGGCGGCCCAACCGGATATTTTCTCGACCACTTCAGACGCAAACGGGCGGGCAATCGCTTTTAATGTGACTAATCCCATCGCGCGGACGTCGGAGCCTTTTAATGTGACATCTTCTAATGGGAGCGCGACCGTGCCTACCGTGATCGAATTGAGCGTCACCGGTGTGCGCTTTGCGACCAGGGCGGAAATCACAGTGACCGTTGGCACTACCGCCATCACCGGAGACGCGATTCTCCTGGTTCAGCCGAACCCGGAGATGCCCGGTTTTGACATCATTAACTTCACCTTACCGGCGTCTCTCGCGGGAGCGGGAGATGTGCCGGTGCAGGTACAGTTTGCGAGACCCGGCGGTATAACGACCGTGAGCAGGCCCGCCGCCACTGCGCCCAGAATCACGATCAATTAGTGCATTTGTGATCTATTTATCCACAGATTACGCAGAAATAATCTGTGTAATCTGTGGATAGAAACTTTCCTCCCAAGGCCCAAAACCGTGGTACCATGCGCTCCGCTGGCGCTCCCCCGGTTCCAGCACCCGCGCTTTACTTAATTAGCTTGCCCTCGCCAGGAAGCTTTTATGCAGTATCCGGTCGCTATCATCGCGAGTTTTGCCCTCTTTTTGTCTCTCGGTTCCAGAGAGCGACTCGAGATCCGCGACTCTTTCGAGTTTGAACCCACCGCCCAAACCGTTCGCAGAATTCGTTGGCCCAAAAAGACCATCGAGGTCGCATTCTCGAACTCGCTTCTTGCTCCCGGTACAAACATCAAGCCAGACAGCGACGTGGTTGGAGCGGCGCGGCGTGCGCTCCTTCGCTGGTCAAGTTTGACTAATATCAACTTCGTGGTGACCTGGTCTGCGGCGACTTCCGTCAGTCCGTCAGATGCAGGCGACGGAATCAGCCTGCTGACGATTGCAACCACACCCGAGAACGAGGCTTTTAACTCCGAAGCCACGACCGGACGCACGCGCGTCTTCTTCGATTCGCAAACGGGCAGCATCGCGGAAGCCGACATCGTCATCAATCCGCGGCCAAAGGCTGACGACGGAACTGAAATACAGTTTTCCACCGACGGCACACCCGGCACCTACGATCTCGAAGCTACCTTCACCCACGAGATAGGTCATCTTCTCGGTCTGGATCACTCGGCCGTCCTGTCGTCGACGATGCAGAGCCGGCAGGCTTTCAACGGCACGTTTGGTCTGCCTGCATTAACCGAACGCACGCTCAGCGAAGATGATCGACAAAAGGTTCGGAGCCTTTATGGGCCAAAGCAGAATCTTGGTGGTCGCATCGAGGGCAAGCTGGTCGATAACCGCACTCCCGGGAGTTTGATTCCACTCAACGGCGCCAATGTTTGGGCAGAGAACGTTGCGACCGGACGCGTGATCGCCAGCGCGATTACGGCGGATGATGGCAGTTATCGATTGGAGAGTTTGTCGCCGGGTCAGTATCGCGTGATGGTTGCTGCCGGTCCGGAATCGGCCACGCAGAAGTTCCGCAGTTTCGAACTCTCCAGCCAGGTGACGGTCAAGGCTGAACTGCCGACGGCATTGAACTCGAGTTTAGTTCCCTCACAGACGTCCGCTCTCAATCCGAAAGTGATCGGTCTCAACGCGGAGCTCTCAACTGTCGCGCTTCCACTCGCTCCCGGAAAACGAGTGAAGATTTACCTCGGTGGCGAGGGAGTCGATCAGGTGCCGGGCACTAACATCGCCGTGAATTCGCCGTTCTTTACGGTGGATCCAGCGACACTCGCTCGCGAACAGATCGCGGCGCCGTTTCCGATCGTGAGTGTTGAAGTACAAGTGGCGCCGAATGTGCCGTTCGGCGATTACAGTCTTAAGCTGCAATCGAACTCGGGTGAAACCGCATACGTGCCTGGAGCCATTACGATCGATCCCGGCGTGCTTCTAACGGTTGCGAATCCGGTTGACGATTCCCGGTTCTTCATCATGCAGCAGTACGCTGATCTGATTGGGCGTGAACCGGAGCTGTCGATCGTCGATAAGCTGAGTGCGCAGTTGGCGCAGTGTAATTCGCGCCCCGATTGCTTGCGTGCGAAACGCGTCGAGATTTCCACGGGCCTGTTAGTTGAAAATGAACTGCCGGCAACGGGCGTGTTTGTCTATGGTCTCTATTCTGCCGCACTCGGACGCGCGCCTCGGATCGCGGAGTTTGAGAGTGATCGAACGAGCCTCGCCAATCAGAAGGGCGATCTGGAAGCCGCTCGACTCGGCCTCGCAACTAATCTCGTAGAGCGCGCTGAGTTCAAACGAAAGTTCGCCGCGATGAGGTCGATTGAGTTTGTGGATTCGATCCTGGCCTCAATCCATAGCACCGGAGTTGACCTTAGCGCTGATCGAAGCACGTTGATCGGTTTGGCTGACGATGGCCCTAATGGCCGGGCTGCGGTGCTGGCGCGAATCGCCGCGGACCAGCGTGTTATTGATGCCAATTACAACCACGCCTTCGTGATGTTCCAGTACTTCACACACCTGCGCCGCAATCCGGATGAAGCTGGCTATGCCGCGTGGGTCAACACTCTCAAGAGCAAGCCGCTGCGCGATCCCGATGCCGCGCGCTCGATAGTCTGCAACTTCCTGAGCTCCCCCGAATACCAAAACCGCTTCGGCATGGTCGCCACTCACCACACCCGCGATTGTAACTAGCCACAAAGAAGCACAAAAGGCACAAACAGATTATTGAGCGGGAAATCTATTTGGGCCCCTTCGGTGTTTATCATTTGTGCTTCTTGTGCCTTTTCTGTGGCTAGCTTACATTTGCGGCGTGAAGGAAAAGCTACTCGCGTATCTGGTGTGTCCCACCTGTGATGGACCTTTAGAACTTTCAGTCAGCCGTCGCGAAGATCAGGAAATCATGGAGGGTGAGCTGCGCTGTCCGGCTTGCGCGGCTTCGTTTCCGATCACTTCCGGTGTGCCGCGCTTCGCGAATCTCGAACACGTTGAAAGCGATAAACGCGCCACCGCTGCAGGCTTCGGTTGGCAGTGGCAACACTTTACGCAGGAAGACGACAGATACGCGGAGCAGTTTCTCGGCTGGATCGCGCCGGTGACGCCGGACTTCTTTCGGGACAAGGTCGTGCTCGAGGGCGGCTGCGGCAAAGGTAGACACACTCAACTCGCGGCGCGTTGGGGCGCACGCGAGGTGATCGGGATCGATCTCAGCGTCGCAGTCGATACAGCGTTCGCGGCTACCAGGGAGTTAGAGAACGCGCACATCATTCAAGCAGATATCTATCATCTTCCACTCGCGCGAAAGTTTGACTATGCCTTTTCGATCGGAGTCCTGCACCACTTGCCGGATCCTCGTGGAGGATTCTTGTCGCTGGCTTCAAAAGTAAAACAAGGCGGACACATTACGGCATGGATTTACGGCGCCGAGAACAACGAGTGGATCACACGTTTTGTTAATCCGGTGCGCGAAAAGATCACTTCACAGATCGATCAACGTGCGTTGCTTCATGCGTCGAAGGTTCCCGCAGCCTGTCTTTATCTCGCCACGAAGCTGGTTTATGGCCCGCTCAACCGCGCCGGTTCGTCACTTGCCAAACATCTCTTTTACAACGACTACCTGAATTCGATCTCGACTTTCGGCTGGCGCGAACAGCACACGATCGTCTTCGATCATCTGGTTGCACCCACCGCTTTCTACATCTCTCGCGAGGAGTTTGAGACCTGGTGGCGCGACCTCGGCGCCAGCGACGTCGCGATCAGTTGGCATAACAAGAACAGTTGGCGAGGAACGGGAGTTGTCAACTAAAGGCTTTTTCACGCAAAGACGCAAAGGCGCAAAGTTCGGACCCTCCGGGAAGCCGCAGGTCATAACTTTGCGTCTTTGCGCCTTTGCGTGAGAAATTCTTATCAAGGCTTTCAGAATGCTGACGCACACCGCGCAACGCAACATCTGGCAACCGTTATGGCAACTGCCGTCGCGCGCGGAATTGATCTTCTCCTTTGCCAAACGAGAACTGCTCGGACGCTACAAAGGCTCCGCTCTCGGCATCGCCTGGGCCATCCTTACACCGGTCGTGATGATCGCGATCTTCACGTTCATCTTCGCCGGGATCTTCGGGGCGCGCTTCCGCGTCAGCGACTCGCATTGGGACTACGCGCTCTATCTCTTTTGCGGTCTGCTGCCGTGGTCGATGTTTCAGGAGTCGGTGCAGCAATCGGCCAACACGATCGTCGGTCACTCAAACCTCGTGAAGCGAGTAGTCTTTCCACTCGAAACACTACCGGCGGCGCAAGTGTTCGCCGCACTCGGCAATCAACTCTTCGCCACGATCGCTCTGCTGATCGCCACCATTATCGTCCGCCAACGTCTGGACATAACCGCGCTCTGGTTGCCGGTGTTACTGATCCCGCAGCTCCTGCTTGCTCTCGGCGCAGCGTGGCTTATCGCTTCGCTCGGAGTCTACCTGCGCGACATCGCGCAAGGCATCACGCTCCTGCTGATGGCCTGGATGTACCTGACCCCGATCATTTATCCCGAATCGATCGTGCCCGATCGTTTCAGGCCGTTTATCAATCTCAACCCCTTCACCTCGCTCGTCCGCAGTTACCGTCACATCCTCCTCGACGGAATCGCGCCCGACTGGCGCGGTCTGGCGTACTTTACCGCCGTCGCCCTGGTCGTCTTTCTCTTCGGCTACTGGTGGTTCGCCCGCACCCGAAAAGGCTTCGCCGACGTCATCTGATCGGTTCCTATCCGTGCAAATCTGTGTTCCCTGATCTATGATCTTCGCCCCATTCCATGAGTTTTTAAGGAGGACAGTACGATGTCAGTTTTTATGGTTGACCGCGAACTACCCGGCGTCCAGTTGGAGCAACTGGCTGCGGCGCAAAAGGCTGCAATCGAAACGAGCGAAAGGTTTACGGCGGAAGGAAAGCCGGTCCGCTACATCCGCACCACTTTCGTGCCCGGCGAAGCACATTGCATGTGTCTATTCGAAGCCGGCAGCGCAGACCACGTTCGTGAAGTAAATGAAGCCGCCCAAATTCCTTTCACACGAATCGTCGAAGCACTCGATTTAACTCCAGCAGAAAAGTAACGTCGAACTCAAGAGGTAAGCAATGAACAGGCTTGCAGGCGGTTTTGCCTTTCTGTTTCTCATCAGCACGACTGCCACGGCGCAGGAGTGGACGCAATGGCGCGGACCGGCGCGCGACGGTTCAGTGTCAGTTAAAAACACGCCCGCTGCGTGGCCTGAGAAGTTGCAGCGCAGTTGGCGTGTCGAGATCGGCGAGGGTTACTCGTCGCCGGTCGTTGCAGGAGGGCGAGCTTTCGTGCATGGCCGCCGCGATCCGGAAGAGATCGTAGCGAGCATCAATCTGGCGGACGGCAAGGTTCTCTGGGAGCAGAAGTACCAGGCCGACTTCAAGAAGAACCAGTACGCCGTGCAAATGGCGAAAGGACCAAACTCGACGCCGCTCGTGATCGGCAATCGACTGTTCACACTCGGCGTGACGGGAATTCTGAACGCGTGGGACACCGCTACCGGAAAACTGCTCTGGACGCGCGACTTCTCAAAATCGATTGACACCTCGAAACTGTTTTGCGGCACGGCATCGTCGCCGCTGTCAGTTGGCGGACGTCTGGTGGTCCAGGTCGGCAGCGACATTCATGGCGGACAAACTCTCGGGCTCAATCCCGCTACGGGCGCAACCGAGTGGGAGTGGCGTGGACTCGGACCAGGTTACTCTTCGCCCGTCGTCATTGAGCCGAGCGGTGGTCCACAGATTGTGACGATGACGCAGGCATCGATCGTCGGAATCGACGGTAAGAATGGCAAAGAACTGTGGTCGGTGCCGTTCCCCGACGAGTGGAATGAAAACATCACCACGCCGATCTGGACCGGCGCACATCTGATCGTTTCCGGAACCCGTCAGGGCACGCACGCCTTTTCGCTGGCGCAAAAAGACGGCAAGTGGCAGGCGACCGAAGTCTGGAAGAATCCGGAAGTGGCGATGTACATGAGTTCGCCGGTTTTCGGGGATGGCTTGGTCTATGGTCATTCGTCGCGCAAGAAGGGACAGTTTGTGGCGGTCGATGCGAAGACCGGCGCAGTCAAGTGGGCAACTGAAGGGCGTGAGGGCGAACACGCTTCGTTACTGCTGACGCCGAAGCACGTGTTGTTTTTGACTAACGGAGCAGATCTGATTGTGGCCAAACGGGGCGAATCGGCGTTTGTTGTCGAACGCCGTTACGAAGTGGCGGAGGCTGCTACCTGGGCGATGCCCGTGCTGTTGGGATCAAATATTCTGGTCCGCGATGCGACCGGATTAATAATGCTCACGCTTAAATAAATAACCACCGACTACACGGATGTTTGTGTGTGTAGATCCGTGGCTCAAGCTTGGAAAACAATTCGACAAATCTGCTAAGCCGCATGGTCGACGCGAGCGTCGATGGTATGTTCGCGTTTGATCGCGACTTCCACTTCACGGCGTGGAATTGGGCCATGCAGCGAATCACGGGAAAGACTCGCGAAGAAATCATCGGCAAGAGCGCGTTCGACGTGTTTCCTTTTTTACGCGAGACCGACGAGCGGCAACACTTCGCATCCGCGCTCGAGGGAAACGAATCAGTTTCAGAGAATCATCCTTTCGGACCCTCCGAAACCGGCATCTTCGAATCCCACTACTCACCGCTCCGCGATGATATCAACAACGTAGTCGGCGGCATCGCGGTAATCCGTGACATCACTGCGCGCAAGCAGGCTGAAGAAGCAGTGCATGCAGCATACCGGCAACTCGCGTTTCACGTTGAGAGCTCACCACTTGCGGTCGTTGAGTGGGACAGCGATTTTCGCGTCTCACGCTGGTCCGCTTCCGCCGAGAGACTCTTCGGTTGGAAGGCTGACGACGTCATCGGGAAACACGTTAACGAGTGGCGCTTTGTTTTTGCTGACGACGAGGATGCCGTTGCGCTCGTCACTAACCGGCAACGCGAAGGTGTCGAAGTCCAGGGTGTACAGCGGAACCGCAACTACACACGCGAAGGTAAAGTTTTGTTCTGCGAGTGGTACAACTCCGTGCTGCACGACGATCGCGGCAAGCTCGTTTCCGTGTTGTCGCTGGTGCTCGACGTCACGGCGCGGCAAATTGCCGAAGACGAAAGAGCCGCATTACTCGTTCGCGAACGACATGCGCGCAGGCATGCGGAAGAAGCCGATCGCCTGAAGGATGAATTCCTGGCCACGCTCTCGCACGAACTGCGCACGCCTTTGACGTCGATTCTCGGCTGGGCTTCCATGATCCGAAACGGCGAAGTCGAAGGCTCTAACGCCACGCGCGCGATCGAAACCATCGAGCGCAACGCACGCTCGCAAGCGCGCTTGATCGACGATCTGCTCGACGTTTCACGGATCATCACCGGCAACCTTCGTCTGGATCTGCATCCTCTTAATCTTGCTCCCATCGTTGAAGCCGCACTCGACGCACTACGGCCGACCGCCGACGTGAAAGGCATTCAAACTCGCACGCGCTTTGTTCCGGGCGACTGCCTCGTGAAGGGTGACACGAACCGTCTGCGACAGGTAATCTGGAACTTACTTTCGAATGCGATCAAGTTCACACAGCGTGGCGGCAGTGTAAACATCGAACTTCATTGTGTGGAGCAGACCGCGCGTTTGACCGTGACAGACACGGGTGAAGGCATCTCGTCGGACTTTTTGCCCTATGTGTTCGATCGTTTCCGGCAGGCTGAGGGTTCGATCTCGAGAAAGCAGGGCGGCCTCGGACTCGGTCTCGCGGTTGTGCGGCATCTGGTTGAGCTGCACGGCGGCACGATCAGCGCGGAGAGTGAAGGCATCGGTAAAGGCTCGGTGTTCACCGTCGATCTGCCACTCGCCCAGGAGCGCAGAGATCCGGCTCGGGCTGAAGAGAGAAGAAGGGAAGTTGAACGTCGTCGCAGTCGCAGTGGCGTAGTTAGACTCGATGGTGTGCATGTCCTACTGGTCGAAGACGACGATGACTCACGGAAACTGCTGGGGACGATGCTCAAGCGTTACGGCGCCAGAGTGACATCGACAAAATCAGCCGCGGAAGCATTCAGCGTTTTTGACAGCGAGTTGCCTGATGTAATGATCAGCGACATCGGCATGCCGAATGAAGATGGTTACGAACTGATGCGCAAGCTGCGTTTAGCGCCGCCTGATAAAGGCGGACTGACGCCGGCGATCGCGTTGACCGGTTATGCTTCGCGAAAAGATCGCGAGCGAGCGTTGTCGGCAGGTTACCAGCAGCATATGGCGAAGCCGATCGAACAGGCGGATATGATTGCTGCGATCGCGGCGCTGGTTGGGAGAGGGGACTAACACAGATCCTTACGGATCATTAAGTCGGATTTTCACGGATCAGAGGTAAATAGCATGAGATATCGTTTACGCGTCATTCCAGTTCTACTTCTTTTAATACTCCCCGTTCTTGCGCAACAGACTGATCCATCGCTGCTCTCGGTCGAGTCGATGTTTACCTTTCGCGGTAAGTCGCTCGGACCGGTGCAGTGGCAGAGCGACGGCAGCGGTTATCTGGCGCTCGAACCGTCACCAACGAAAAAGAACTTCGTTGACATCGTTCGTTACGACGTTAACACCGGCGATCGAACGGTGAAGGTTGCGGCAGAGAAACTCGTCCCGACCGGCGGTACAGATCCGTTGTCTGTCGAAGAGTTTACCTTCACGCCAGACGAACAGAAGCTGCTGATCTTTACCAACTCAGCTCGCGTTTGGCGCAGCAACACGCGTGGCGATTACTGGGTGCTGGATCTCAAAGCTAACAGCTTGCGCAAGCTCGGCGGTTCCGAAGCGAAACCCTCGATGCTGATGTTTGCGAAGTTTTCTCCAGATGGCCAGCGCGTTGGCTATGTTCGTGATAACAACCTGTACGTCGAGAACCTTTCCGGCGATTCGAAGATCACGAAACTCACCAGCGACGGTTCACGCTACATCGTCAATGGCACCTTCGACTGGGTCTACGAAGAAGAACTTTTTTGCCGCGACGGTTTTCGCTGGAGTCCTGACAGTAAACAGATCGCTTACTGGCAGCTCAACTCCGAGGGCGTCAAGGAGATGTCGCTGATTAACAATACTTCAGCGCTCTATCCCGTTATCACCTCATTTCCTTATCCCAAAGCGGGCGAAACAAACTCAGCCGCGCGCGTGGGAGTGGTTGACGCCAACGGTGGCGCAACGCGTTGGATGGAAGTTCCTGGCGACGCGCGAAACAACTACCTGCCGCGCATGGAATGGGCGGCCAACTCGACCGAGCTCGGAATTCAGCAACTCAATCGCCGTCAGGACACCAACACGCTCATGCTTGCCGACGCACGCACCGGCAAGGTGCGTCAGGTGTTGGTGGAGAAAGACGCTGCGTGGGTGGACATCGCGTGGGGCGACATCGACTGGGACCGCACGGGCATCGCTCGCGGCGACGTTGAATGGATCGATCAGGGCAAACGTTTTCTGTGGGCCAGTGAACGCGATGGCTGGCGTCACATCTACTCGATCTCTCGCGATGGTTCGGACGTGAAAACGATCACGCCCGGCAATTACGATGTGATCACGGTCGAGCGAGTCGATAAGGACAACGGTTTCGTCTATTTCCTCGCGTCACCGGAAAATGCGACGCAGCGTTACCTTTATCGCGTAAGGATCGACGGCACAGGGAAAGAGGAACGGCTGACGCCTGCGGCGGTTCCCGGGATTCACAGTTACAACATCTCGCCTCGTGGTGAGTTTGCCATTCACTTCTACTCGACATTCAACACGGTTCCCGTTACGGAGATGGTGCGATTGCCGCAGCACGCGATCGTCCGAACGATGATCGACAATCGCGAATTGCAGGATCGAGTGTCGAAGTTGAAACAAACGCCGACCGAGTTTTTCCAGGTCGATATCGGTGAAGGTGTGAAGCTCGACGGCTGGATGATGAAGCCGCCCGACTTCGATCCGCAAAAGCGATATCCGGTACTGTTCTATGTTTACAGCGAGCCGTGGGGACAGACGGTGTTGGATGTCTGGATGGGGCGAACGCGTTTGTGGCACCAGATGCTGGCCCAGCAGGGTTATGTTGTGATGAGTGTGGATAACCGAGGCACGCCCGCTCCGCGTGGACGCGCCTGGCGAAAGATCATCTACCGCAAGATCGGTATCGTGAATTCCGGCGACCAGGCTGCCGCGGCTCGAGCGATTGCCAAGTGGCCTTTCGTCGATCCAACGCGCATTGGCATCTGGGGCTGGAGCGGCGGCGGTTCAGCGACGCTGAACGCGCTGTTTCGTTATCCGGATGTCTACGCAACGGGAGTTTCGGTAGCGCCGGTCGCGGACCTTCACTACTACGACACGATCTACCAGGAACGTTACGGCGGACTACCAAAGGATCAGCCGGAGGAGTGGAAACAGAGTTCCCCGATCACGTTTGCGAAGCAGTTGAAGGGAAATCTGCTGATTATTCACGGCACGGGCGACGACAACGTCCATTATCAGGGCACTGAAGCGTTGATTAACGCGCTCATCGCCGCGAACAAACCGGTTTCGGTCTTTCCGTATCCGAATCGTTCACACTCGATTGCAGAAGGAGCGGGAACGCAGCGGCATCTGTACGAGCAAATGACGCGCTATATCCACGAAAAACTGCCTCCGGGCCCGGCGCCCGCGACCACCAGCTCAGTCCGCTAACGAACAACCACAGATTACACGGAAAAAATCCGTGTAATCTGTGGTTAAACTATGTTAGCCTAAGCCTTCGGGTTGACGGCCAACCCAGGTCTTGCACCACTCACTCACCTTTCCCAGGAAAAAATGAAACCGCTGAAACTGCAGCCTAGTGTTGTCTCGTTGGATACCGCCGAACGCAAGGTCGACGCAGCCTTGCGACGCCTCGTTTCCACCAATCTCGTGGCCGTTTTTTTCACTGATCTCGCCGGACACATTCTCAGCGCCGACGATAGTTTCCTGAACATGCTCGGTTATTCATCCGACGATCTGCCGGCGAGCATGCACGCGTTGACTCCGCCCGAGCATCATCGTCTCGACGAGGAGGCGTTTGAAAAACTGATGGCGTTCGGCGCGTGTGCGCCGTTCGAGAAAGATCTGATCAAGCGCGACGGCACTCCGATTCCGGTCTTGTTCGGCGCCGTGTTGCACGAAGACGAGATCGCGTGTTTCGTCGTCGATCTTTCGCAAAGCATTCAGACGCGCGAGAAGATGAATCACCTCGCTTATCACGATGCGTTAACCGATCTGCCGAACCAGGTGTTGTTCAAGGACAGATTGAAGCAGGCGATTGCGCTTTCTCGTCGTAGCGATCAGATGCAGGCGGTGCTGTTGCTGAATCTCGATCGTTTCAAGACGGTGAATGACTCGCTGGGTTATACAGCCGGTGATCGTCTGTTGCAGTCAGTGGCGCAACGGCTGACGAGTTGTGTTCGCGAAAGCGATACGGTGGCGCGTTTTGGTAGTGATGAGTTTGCGATCCTGCTGACGCAGATCCCGCGCGCTCAGGATGCAGCCAACGTGGCGCAGGCGATCAAGCATTCACTCGATCAGGCGTTTCTGTTCGAGGAGCAGGAGATCTTTGTTTCGAGCAGTATCGGAATCAGTCTCTATCCGCAGGATGGGCGTGACACCGGTGGACTTTTGAAGACGGCGGGCGCGGCGCTCGATCGTGCGAAGGTGCAGGGCGGCGGTCGTTATCAATTCTATACAGCCGGTGGAACGACGCGCGCGCTCAAGCAGTTGGTTTTGGAAAGCAATCTGCGGCCGGGTTTGGAACGATCTGAGTTTTTCGTGCAGTACCAGCCACAGATCGCCATTCGCGACTTCCATCTCTGGGGCATGGAAGCTTTGATTCGCTGGCAACATCCGAGTTTAGGTCTTCTCTATCCGAAAGAGTTTATTGAGCTGGCTGAAGAGAGCGGCATGATTATTTCGCTCGGCGACTGGGTGATGCGTACTGCGTGCGCGCAAAGCAAGGTGTGGCAGGATGCCGGATTGACGCCTATGCGCTTGTCAGTGAATTTTTCGGCGCGACAGTTTCAGCAGCCCACGTTTATCGCGGACGTCAGTCACGTTCTGAAAGAAACCAATCTCGATCCGCGCTGGCTTGAACTCGAGCTGACGGAGAGCTCGATCATGAGGGATCCGGAAGAGGCGATCGAGAAACTGCACGAGTTGAAGTTGATGGGAATCAAGGTTGCGGTAGACGACTTCGGCACCGGCTATTCTTCACTGAACTATCTGAAACGGTTTCCGATCGACACGCTGAAGATCGACAGGTCGTTCGTCTCAGACGTTTGCAAAGATCCGCACGACACGGCGATCGTGCGCGCGATTATTAATCTCGGCCATGCGCTCGACCTGACGGTGATAGCGGAGGGAGTTGAGACGAAGGAGCAGCTTCAGTATTTGAGCGCGCTCGAGTGCGACGTCGTGCAGGGATTCTTGTTCAGCAAGGCTCTATCGGCCAGGAGTTTTGAAGAGCTCTTGATCGAACAGCAAAAAGTGTCCGCAGATTGCGCGGAAAAACATCAGTATCAATCTGTGTAATCTGTGGCTGCTGCTTTGTCCAACATCCACAACAGCTCTCCGCTGGTGGGCTTTACCGCCTGAGCCGGGTATTTCTCAGGACCCTCAAGCACCTCGTTCACAATAGCCGCTTTCTCAGCGCCACTCACCAGAAACACAACTGACGCCCCGCTATTGAGTAGCGGCAGCGTCATCGTGATCCGATAGGCCTGAAATCTCTCAACCCAGGGCGCGGCGACAAGGCGTTTCGTTTCCTGTAAGACTTCTGAGCCGGGAAAGATCGAGGCAGTGTGCCCATCGGTTCCCAAACCGAGCAGGATTAGATCCAAACGCGGCAAGGTTTCCTTCGTTACGTCTCGTATCGTTTGTTCGTATTGTTGAGCAGCCTCTGAGGCATCCGCGTTCTCACTCAACACTCGATGAACATTGTGCTGCGGCACAGGCACACGCGAGAGCAGCGCTTCATTCGCCATCCGGTAGTTGCTTTCCGCGTGATCCGGCGGGACGTGCCGTTCATCCGACCAGAAAAAATCAAGCTTCTCCCATGAGATCTGATCGCGAAACAGCTCGCTCGGATCGGCCAGCAACTGATAAAGAATCTTCGGCGTCGATCCACCAGACAACGCCACCGTGAAGCGGCCCCTCTTTGCGATTGCAGCATCGCTCGTCTCGACAAAATGCTTCGCCGCAGCCCGGGCCATCTCGTCGGCGCTTTTAACGATCATTATGTTCATGAGTTCTAAGAGCCTGCGAAGCAGGCGTGCATTACGGGCAACCTCCTCTAGCCTGCGCAGCAGGCGAGCAGCATAAAGCCTGGGGCGTGAGCCCCAGGATCGAAAATGAAACCCAAGATATTAAGCCCGTGAAACGGGCGACAGCCTTTGCGATGATCAATGGTTCTTTCGCCCGCTCCGCGGGCTCAAATCTCTGATCTTTTTTATCCTGGGGCTCACGCCCCAGGCTTTATGCTTTTCGCCTGCTTCGCAGGCTAAAGCAGCGCCACAATGCGCAGCGGTCCGCCGCTGCCGCCTTTGATCTTCATCGGCAGCGCGATTACCGAAAAACCTTTGAGCGGCAGTTGGTCCAGGTTCGCGACGTTCTCAAATGCCGGAATGTTCTTGTCAAACAATATTCGGTGACTCTCGAACAACGTTGATTGGCCGTAGTCAATGCTCGCCGTATCCAGCCCGATCGCCTTGATCGATCGGTTCTGCGTTAGCCAGCGAGCGGCTTCGGGATCCAATCCGGGGAAATGCAGTTTCGCGACCGCCTCCGCACCGCGTTCGTCAGTTCCCAGATACTTCGCGCGATCCGGATAACGCTTACCGAAGCCAGTTCGCAACAACACGATCGTCCCAGGCGCGATTCGACCGTTTCGCTTTTCCCAACTCTGTAAATCAGCGACGCTCACCTGGTAATCGGCGTTCGCAGCGCATTGTTGCGTCACGTCGATCACGATCGCGCTACCGATGAGTTGCTGCAAAGGAATCTGATCGACCGTGTGACGGCCCTTCGCGAAGTGCACCGGCGAATCGAGATGTGTGCCGCCGTGTTCGGCAGCCGAATAGCGATAAGCCGAATAGAAATATCCCTTGTCTGTCATTCCTTCAAAGTCTGTCTCCAGTTTGAACGCTTCAGCGGTGGGCCAGTAGACCGACTGGCCGTCGAAAGCATGCGTCAGATCGACAATCCGTCCCGTTGTCAGCGCTGAATTTCGCTGCGCCATCACCGGCGTAACAAGAACCAAAAACAGAAACAGGGTCACAAATTTCATTCGCAGCGCTCCTTGCTGAAAGTAAAGGATTTCCGCATAAGACTAACCACAAAGACACAAAGGCACAAAATGAAAAGGGGCTTTCGGCGCTTGGTGTCTTTGTGTCTTTGTGGTTAGCTTTCCATGAAGCAACAGAGAGAGGGGATCAAGATGCAGCTCGGAATGATTGGACTCGGGCGCATGGGCGCCAATATGGTGCGACGCCTCCTGCGCGCGGGACACGAATGCGTGGTTTACGACCGCAGCGCCGATGCCATAAAAACGCTCGTAGGTGAAGGCGCGGTTGGCAGCTCGTCGCTGAACGAGTTTCTCGAAAAACTTCACCAACCACGAGCCATCTGGCTTATGATCCCGGCCGCCCTGGTGGACAACAGCATCCACGAACTCGCCGTCGCCGTGGCTCCCAACGACATCATCATCGACGGCGGAAACTCTTACTACGTCGACGACGTCCGCCGCGCGCGTGAACTCAAAGCAAAAAACATTCATTACGTTGACGTCGGTACGAGCGGCGGTGTGTGGGGACTCGAACGCGGTTACTGCCAGATGATCGGTGGCGAAACGGAGGTCGTCGCACATCTCGATCCGATCTTCAAAGCACTCGCTCCGGGACGCAGCACCGCTTCGGCAACGCCGGGCCGTGACCCAAACTCCGGCACAGCCGCCGAAGGTTACCTGCACTGTGGCCCAGCCGGCGCCGGTCACTTCGTCAAGATGGTCCACAATGGGATCGAATACGGTTTGATGGCCGCGTACGCTGAAGGACTGAACGTGCTTCATCACGCAAACGTCGGCAAGGTCGAACGCACCGCGGACGCCGAAACCACTCCGCATCGCAATCCCGAGCATTACCAGTACGACTTCAACATCGCGGACATAACTGAACTGTGGCGGCGCGGCAGTGTGATCGCGTCGTGGTTGCTGGACTTAACTGCGATCGCCCTCGCCGAACGTCCGCAACTCGAAGGCTTTTCCGGTCGCGTGTCTGACTCGGGCGAAGGTCGTTGGACCATCAACGCCGCCGTCGAAGAAGGAGTTCCCGTGCCCGTCTTGAGCGCGGCACTCTTCCAGCGTTTCAGTTCCAGGGGTGAAGCCGATTTCGCGAACAAAGTCTTGTCCGCGATGCGGCTGCAATTCGGCGGACACGCGGAATCCGCCGCCGGCAAGAAGTAGGGGAGTAAAGATGTCAGCAATTTTAGTAGAACCAGAACCGGCGCCACTCGAGCAGCCGAAATTGCCGCGTGCCGAACCGTGTATCGTCGTGATCTTCGGAGCCACTGGAGATTTAACTAAACGAAAGCTCATGCCGGCGTTGTGCAATTTGCTGGGCGTAGGTTGTTTGGAAGGCGTGGAGATACTCGGAGTCGGCCGCAGCGAGATGACTGACGACGCGTTTCAGGCATACATACGCGAGGCTTTGAACAGTTTGAAGAAAACTGAGCATTTGGACGATCATGGTTGGCAGGAGTTTGCGCAGCGAGTGCACTATCTCGCCGGCGAACTTGACCACGACGAAACGTATCGCAAGCTCGCAGCGCGTCTCGAGGATCTGGTTTCGCAAGGCGCCAGCCACAACTATCTCTTCTATCTCGCCACGCCTCCGTCGCTCGCGGGAACGATCGTGAAAGGACTCGGCAAAGCGAATCTCGCGAATGAAGACAAATACTGGAGCCGGCTGGTTGTCGAAAAACCCTTTGGCCACGATCTCGAATCGGCCAAGGCTTTGAATGTAACGATTGCCGAGGTTTTTGAGGAGAGCCAGATCTACCGGATCGATCACTACCTCGGCAAAGACACCGTGCAAAACATACTCGTGTTTCGTTTCGGAAACTCGATGTTTGAACCGATCTGGAATCGCAACTACGTCGATTTCGTCGAGATCACAGCCGCGGAAGCCGGCGGGGTCGGGAGTCGCGCCGGATACTACGAAGAGGCCGGCGCACTGCGCGACATGGTGGCAAATCACCTGCTGCAACTGTTGACGCTGACTGCGATGGAACCGCCGGTCGCGTTTGACGCGGATTCAGTGCGCGAAGAGAAGGTGCAGGTGTTGCGATCGATTCGTCGCATGAAACCGGATCAAGTGGCCGAACGCACCCTGCGCGCGCAGTATGGCCCAGGCGCAGTCGATGGCGAAGAGGCCAGGGCTTACAAGGAAGAGGATGGTGTGCCGCAGGGTTCTGTAACTGAGACTTTCGTTGCGGTTGAGTTCAACATTTCAAACTGGCGTTGGTCGGGTGTGCCTTTTTACGTGCGCACTGGAAAACGTTTGGCGCGCCAGGTAACGGAGATCGCCGTTCACTTGAAACGCACACCGCAGGCTTTGTTTGCACGCACGCCCGACGACGAGATGGATCCGAACGTGATCGTGTTGCGTCTGCAACCTGATGAAGGCATCTCGGTAACGTTTGGCGCCAAGCGCCCCGGTTTCGAAATGCGGACCAGCACGGTCTACATGGATTTCTGTTATCAAACGGGATTCGGAGTTGAGCCGCCCGATGCGTACGAGATGTTGCTGTTGGACGTGATGCGCGGCGATGCGACGTTGTTTATTCGCAGCGATGAAGTGGAAGCGCAGTGGCGTTTGATCACGCCTATCGAAGAGGCATGGTCCAACCAGGGCTTGAAGCAGTTGCCCACCTATCCGGCAGGCAGTGAAGGCCCGCCTGACGCCGATGAGCTGCTGACGCGCAATGGCCACCGCTGGCGCCCACTCGAACACAGCCACGGCTGCCCGGATTAGCCACAGAAAGCACAAAAGCACAAATAAAGATCAGATCAGCGCTGATCTGTGTTTATCGGTGGCTAAGTTAGCTATAACGTCCGCCAGATCGTAGCGATCGACCGGCTTCGCAAGGTGCACCTGATAACCTTCTGCGAGCGCACGCGCGCGATCTTCTGTTCGCGCGTAAGCCGTCAACGCCAGCGCCGGAGTTTGTCCACCACGGTCCTTCGGCAACATGCGAACTTTCCTGATCAACGCGTAACCATCCTCCACCGGCATTCCGATGTCGGCGATCAGCACATCCGGTTTCCAGGTCTCGATCGATTCGAGCGCTTCGCGCGCGGAACCCACCGCCACCACTTGCGCTTCACACCGCTCAAGCATCGTCGTCAGCAATATCCGCGCATCAAACTCGTCGTCCACGACGAGTATTCGCAATCCGAAGAGGGATGGAGGTTGCCGGTTACGCGCTTCAAACGCAGCGAACGCGGGCTGCATCAACACTTCTTCCGGTTGGTGCTCACTTGTCGTCATCGACGGCAATCGCACCGTAAACTTCGAGCCCTGATTGTCGCCGGCGCTCTCGGCGCGTGCGCTGCCGCCGTGCAACTCCACCAGGTGTCTGACGATCGCCAGTCCTAAACCCAACCCACCGTAGGTTCTCGTCGTCGATCCGTCTGCCTGTCGAAAGCGATCGAATACGTGCGGCAGAAAATCTGATTTGATGCCGACGCCGGTATCTTTCACCACGATCTCAACGTGAGAGTTGATGCGTTGCAACGTCACCTGGACCAAACCGCCGCGGCGCGTAAACTTGACGCCGTTTGACAACAGGTTCCACACCACTTGCTGCAAACGTTCACGATCGCCAAAGACCGGCCCGGTGTGCGGCTCGAGCAGGACTTGCAAACGCACGCCTTTCGCTTCCGCCGTTGGTCGAATGCCCTCGGCCGCCGCTTCGATCACGGATTGAAGATCACAGGCGACGAACTCAAGACGCAGCTTGCCGGTGATGATGCGTGAGACTTCGAGCAGATCGTTGATGAGCTGGCATTGCGAATTGGCGTTGCGAAAGATCGTCTCGATCGCCTGGCGCCGCTTGTCCGTTTCCACTTCGTCGTGAAGCAGGAGGTCGGCCCAACCCATGATCGCAGTCAATGGTGTGCGCAGCTCGTGTGAGAGTGTCGAGAGAAACTCATCTTTGACGCGGTTGGCGGCCTCCGCCTCCATCCGGGCTTCTTTCTCCCGTTTGAGAGCTTGCCTTCGCTCGGTTGCATCGTGGGCCATGCCGCGCACGATCGGTTTCTCGACACCTTCGGTGCGCAGTGTGTTGTAGTACTCCCACAAGCGCGTTTCGCCCGTCGCGGTGCGCACTTTCATCACGCCGCGCGCTGAGCCTTCCGTTTTCACGGTGTGAAGGTATTCGTCAAACTGCTCGCGATACTCGGGCAGCAAGCCGTCGCGAATGTTGATTCCCACCAGCGAGTTCTGCGGATAACCCAAAACGCGGGCAGCCCACGGATTAACCGAGAGCACACGGCCTTCCAGATCGTGCGTGCAGATCAGTTCGTGACTGTTATCGACCAGATCGCGATAACGATCTTCACTGATGCGCAGCGCAGTTTCAGCTTTCTTCCGTTCGGTGACGTCGTGTACTAAGACAAACTCCGCCGGTCTGCCACCGAAACTCAGACGACTGGCAGTGACGTCAACGTTGATGATGGTTCCGTCTTTTTTCTGGTGTCTCCATTCACCCGCGTGCTGGACTCCCGGAGTAGGGGCAGCGAGATAGTCTTCAAGTAGCCTTACATCCTCCGTAGGACGAATGTCCTTGATCGTCATGTCGAGAAACTCGGCCCGCGAGTAACCATAATGACGCACTGCCGCATCGTTAACCGCCAGGAAGCGAAGCGTGTTCAAATCGTAAACCCACATCGCCTGGGGGTTCGCTTCAAACAACAAACGATACTGCGCTTCCGACTTCCGCAGCGCATCCTCAATGCGCGTGGCCACGGTGACGTCCAGCACGAGCGAAAGCACGGAGATCAACTTGCCTGCTTCGTTATAAAGTGCCGAGTTGTACCACTCGCAATGAAGAATGGAGCCGAGTTTCGTGTAATTGCGATTGCGCGAGATGCCGTGATGTTCCTGACCCTGGTTTTGCCGCTGGCCCACCTGGTGGACCACATCGATGTCATCCGGCACCACAAACTGCCAATCGCTGAAACGCTTCCCGAGAACTTCCTCCGCTTTCCAACCGAACAGCTTTTGCGCCGCAGGTGACCAGCGCAACACGCGGAACTCGCTGTCCCACTCAATCACTGCGAGCGGCGTGTTCTCAACGTGGAAAGCGAGTCGTTTGTGATCGTCAAGCGTGGATGCTTCGGCGAGCTTGCGATCGGTAACATCGCGAATGATTGCGACGCCGCCAACGACCTCGCCGGTTTCGTCATGCCGCGGTGAGTAGTAACCATCGAAGTAACCACTCTTGCCGGTTTGCGCGATGGTGTAAGGACGATTTTCGGCGACGACGCTGTTCCCGGCGAGTGCCTCGTAAAAGAACTTGTCTTCGCCAGTTTCCTTCAAACAAGGAAACAGTTCGAACGCACGCCTGCCGAGCACCTCGTCGCGTTTCACGCCGGCAATGCGTTCCATCGCACGGTTCCAGGTCGTGTAACGAAACTCTCGATCAAAGGCGATGATGCCGTCGACGTTTGCTTCGAGCAGGCATTTTAGAAACAGGTGTTGCTCTAGGGACTCTTGGGACATCGGTATTTCAGGAAATCCAGACGAGGAAAAAGGTTGACACATTTAACCACCGTCGGTCGCTATTCGCAAATCAAACAAGCTAGAATCCGCGTAAATCCGTGACCAGATTTCAGCAGACACCGCCGAGTCTCAAAAACCAATACGAAGACGATCGGCTTCTTCGTTCTTACCTGAAGCGCGTCCTGCCTCCCGACATGTTGCGCGAGGTCGAGAGTTCGCTAATGGAAATGGGTCGGCTGGCCGGTGGCGAACTCTATGAACTGCAATTAGCCGACCGGTTGAACGAGCCGGTGTTGACCCAGTGGGACGCCTGGGGCAATCGCATCGACAAGATCGAGGTGACGCCGCTTTGGCGTTTGGCCGAGCGCCTCGCCGCCGAGCATGGCGTAGTGGCGACGGCCTACGAACAGAAGCAGGGAAGTCTGTCGCGCGTGTACCAGTGTGCTCTCGCATATCTATTCACGCCTTCGACCGATATCTACAGTTGTCCACTCGCGATGACTGACGGCGCCGCACGCACGCTGCTCGCTTCGGGTAATCAATCGCTGATCGATCGCGCCGTGCCACATTTGATCACGCGCAATCCGAGTCAGTTCTGGACTGCCGGACAGTGGATGACTGAACTCACGGGCGGGTCGGACGTCGGGCTTTCGGAAACGGTCGCAAAAGAAGATGGCGACGGTTTTCGACTTTACGGACGCAAGTGGTTCACGTCGGCGATAGCATCACAGATGGCGCTGACGCTTGCGCGTCCGGAAGGGAATCCGCCTGGTGGACGTGGTCTCGCGCTTTTCTACGTCGAAACCAGGGACGAACACGGACGGCCGCGAAACATCGAGATCAATCGTCTCAAAGACAAACTCGGCACACGCAAAGTTCCGACGGCCGAGTTGGCGTTGACAGGAACACCGGCGCAATTAGTAAAGGGAAATACCGACGGTGTGCGTAATATTACCCCGCTGCTGAACGTTACTCGTTTGTGGAACGGTATCAGTTCGGTTGCGCTTATGCGTCGTGGCCTCGCGCTGGCTTTGGATTATGCAGGCAAACGTTTCGCGTTTGGTGCGACGCTTTCGGAGAAGCCTTTACATCGCGACACCCTCGCCGGTCTGGAAGCTGAGTTTGAAGCTGCGTTTCACCTTGCCTTTTACGTCGCGGAACTCACCGGCAGGAGCGAGACGAACGAGATCTCACAGGATGATGCGCGATTATTGCGCGTCCTGACGCCGCTGATGAAACTCAGCACGGGCAAGCAAGCGGTGATGGTGTCCAGTGAGGTGCTCGAATCGTTTGGTGGCGCCGGGTATGTTGAGGACACGGGCCTGCCCGTTCTTTTGCGCGACAGTCAGGTGCTGCCGATTTGGGAAGGAACTACCAACGTTCTTGCGCTCGACACGCTTCGCGCACTTGAGAGCGCGGACGAGGATCGAAGAAAAGGTCTGTTGCGTTTTAAGGCGGCTGTTGCTCGCCGTCTCACGACTGGCGATGTTCGTCTTGCACCTGCGGCGAGCGTAGCGCTCACAGCGTTGGACCATGCGACGGTCTGGTTACGGGAAGCGGAAGGGCTTGGACAACCGGCGCTGGAAGCCGGCGCGCGTCGTTTTGCGATTACCCTGGCGCGTGCTATGCAATTGGCGTTGTTGATTGAACATGCGCAGTGGTCGCAGGAGTTGGAATCAATCAGTGCAGTTCGTCGTTTCGCTGCGATAGGCGTGGATCAGATTTTGGACACAGATCCACACGGATAAATACGGATCAGAAAATCTTAATGAAAGGGATACGAGTATGAGACGCGCTGTTGGTCTGGTTACGTTAATAGTTCTCTGCACCGTTGGGCCGGCTTTGGCCCAGCAGAAGAAACTTGTTCCGCCGGTGAAGGAGTACACCATCGAACAGTTCATGAACACTGTTCGCATCGGAGGTAGTTCTTTTTCAGCGGACGAGAAATCGCTCCTCTTTTTCAGTAACAAGTCAGGCATCTTCAACGCCTATTCGGTTTCGGTTACCGGTGGCGCCGCGACGCAGTTGACGCATTCGACCAAAGAGAGCACGTTTTCTGTTTCGTACCTGCCATCGGATGCGCGTTTTATCTACTCATACGATCGCGGTGGCAATGAAAACAGTCACCTCTACCTCCGCGAACTTGACGGCAGTGAGCGGGATCTCACGCCCGGCGAAAAAGTGAAGGCAAACTTTCTCGGCTGGAGCCACGATCGCAAGTCATTCTTCTTCTCGACCAACGAACGCGATCCGCGCTTCTTCGATATCTTCGAGATGCCGATCGACACTTTCAAACCCTCGATGATTTACAAAGACGAGACCGGCTTTGATTTCGGCGACATCTCCAACGACAAGAAATTCATCGCGTTTGAAAAGAGCGGTGGTTCGCAGGCCGACTCCGACGTCTATCTCTACAACGTCGCCACGAAGGAGATGAAAAACATCACTCCGCACACCGGCGACATGGCAAATGGCGCGCAGACGTTCGATATGGGCTCGCAGTACCTTTACTACCTCACCGATTCGGGTAGCGAATTCAGATATGTCGCGCGCTACGACCTCGCCACCGGCAAAAGCGAAGTCGTCGAGAAAACGCCCCTGGGACGTCTCGTACACTTACTTTTCTTACAACGGAAAGTATCGGGTGACGGCAGTCAACGAAGACGCGCGTACGAAGATCAAGATCTACGACACCGCCACCGGCAAGCAGATCGCGTTGCCTCAGCTTCCGAATGCTGACATCACCGGTGTCAATATCTCGCCGAGTGAGAAGTTGATGGCGTTCTATCTCAACGGCGATCGGAGTCCGGGCAATCTTTACGTTTACGACTTCGCCGCTAAGAAGGCCACGAAGCTTACGGACAGTCTCAATCCCGAGATCAATCCTGCTGACCTGGTCGATTCGCAAGTCATTCGCTACAAGTCGTTCGACGGTGTCGACATCCCCTCGATTCTTTACAAACCGAAACACGCGAGCGCGCAAAACAAGGTTCCGGCGGTCGTGTTGGTTCATGGTGGACCAGGCGGACAGACGCGCGTCGGTTACAACGCGCTGACGCAGTATCTGGTAAACCACGGCTACGTGATCTTAGGCGTGAACAATCGCGGTTCGAGTGGTTATGGCAAGACGTTCTTCGCGTCTGACGATGGCAAGCACGGGCGAGAACCGCTTTGGGACTGCGTCGAAGCGAAGAAGTATCTCGCGTCGCTTGGTTACGTCGATGAAAAGAAGATCGGGATCGCGGGCGGCTCTTACGGCGGTTACATGGTGCTTGCGGCACTCGCTTTCAAACCGCAAGAATTTGCGGTTGGCGTAGACATCTTCGGTGTTTCGAATTGGGTAAGGACATTGCAGTCGATTCCGCCGTACTGGGAATCGTTCCGCAAGTCGCTCTACAAGGAGATCGGCGATCCGTCGACGGATCTCGAGAACCTGCGCGCCGTGTCACCGCTCTTTCATGCTGACAAGATCGTGAAGCCGCTGATCGTGTTGCAAGGCGCAAACGATCCACGCGTCATCAAACCTGAGTCAGACGAGATCGTCGAGAGCATCAAGAAGAGAAACGGTGTGGTCGAGTACGTCCTGTTTGACAACGAAGGTCACGGCTTCACCAAGAAGGCGAATGAGATTCGTGCGTACAAGGCGATCCTCGATTTTCTCGATCGTTATCTGAAGAACGGACAAGCGATCAGTAGTAATTAACCACAGATTTGCACGGATCGGCACGGATCAGGATAAAATCCGTGCCGATCCGTGTTTACTAATTAATTTCAGGGAATTCCAGCGACAGTAAATACACGACGCTCGCCTTGCCGTCCGCCCCCTTTGCCACCACGCGATAGCCGCCTCGCTGATCGCCGACGTTCCAGATAACCTGCTCCTTTGTCACGCTTGTTGCTTTCGCTAGATCGCCGAGTTTGCTAAACGGCATCTCCTTTCCCTGACGAACAAAGGCGCTGATCCAAACAATCCTGCCTGACCCGTTGGACTTGAAAGCGAGCGTGGCGAAATCGGTTTCCTTCAGCGTCCATGCTTCCTTGCGTCCGCCATCGCGCGTGTCGCGACCGCCGCCCGTTCCGATTCGAACAAGCAGCGATCGAGCGTCTTCAAGAGTTGTGCCGATACCGATTCCGTCAAGCGAATCGATGGCGCTCTTTTGCGCGAAAGCATTCGCCGTCAACAACAGCAACATGAATAGACTGGCAACAAAGCTTTTCATGATTTCGCCTCCTCACTTGTGAAACTGAACGTTGCCTTGCGTGAGCGCGCCCTCGCGTGTTGAGTTGACGGCCCCGGTGATGGTTATCTTGAAGCGATCGGCGTCACCGTTGTCTTCAACCTCGACGGTGAACATCACCTTCTGTCCGTTGATCGTCGCTTCACCGGTGAACACAACCTTGTTGCTCGCGACGCGCGTGAAGCCGGTGATCCTGTCGGAAGCAAAGTCGATGCTCTGTTCCTTGTCGTGATACTTCAATCGGCCGCTCGGCAGATCGTCGGCGTTGATCTCAAAGCTGACAGTCTTACCGAGAATCTTTCCGCTTCCGGTTACTCTGAAAGCCTGACCGTGATTCGTGCCGCCGCCTCCACCTCCGCCACCGGTGCCGGGCTTGCAACTCTCCATCGCGAACAACGTTCCACCGCGTGTGACGTCGGTCTTTGCATTCGTACCGTTCGTGAAAGTCTGACCGCGGAGTCCGGTGAGCACTGAGCCAGTACCGATCGGCGGGCCTTTGGTGACGAATGGATTGAGTTTGCTCGCAGACACTTTGACGGTGATCGTCTTGTTCACCAGATCGAAACTGCCTGAGTCGGCATTACCTCTCGTCGTGTACGCAAGCGTGCCGTCTGAGAGTCGTTGCACAGTTCCAAAAGTGAATTGATTTGCTGACAGGAATGGTTCGGTCGTGACGGTCAATGGAGTTTGCGCTCGCACGAAGAATTGATCGCCACGATCCGGGAGGCCGAAACTGTAATCGCCTGTCGGACTCAAACGAGAATCAGGAGCGTTGGCGGCGAAGTTCATGCGCCAGTTTGAGCCGGGTGGAACGATCGTCAGATCGGAGACCTTCATCGTTGCCACGATAACTGGCCCACCGAGAGTAGTTTCGCAGGAGTATTTCACCGAGAGAATGTCGAGGCTGTCGTTTAGCGGCAGCACTGCGAGCAGACCAACCTGCACGTCCCGGGAGAAGTCTGTTACCTGCGGACTATCAGCCGCCGGAACGGACTTTGCCGGGAGACTGGCGCCTTCAACTGGAGCCGGAACATTAGTTGCGCCTTCATTGTTGATGCCTGGACCACTGACTTGGCGGGTCACGTATGTGTTGCCGTCGTAATCGTTGTGATCGTCGGTGTAACTGACGACCGCAGCGCCGGTCGGATCGAACGAGACTTGAAAGTAATCGATCAGATTTCGGTTGGCTGTGCCAAGCGTGCCGCCGGTCGAGATGTTGCTGGCATGAATAAAGTGATCGCTTGCGGTGACCTGCCGGAAGGTCGGAACCTCTTCATCGGCATTGAAACTCTGCGCGTAAAAGACGTGCCAGTTAGCATCGTCGTTGTTGACGGCGTTCGCCGTTCCATACCAGACGACACCAACCGATCCGGGTGTTGGTCCGGTTTCGATCCATGGAAACAGCGACGTGCGCGTGTTTGAGCCATCGCTGACACGAACTCGATTACTCCACGTTCGGCCGCCATCGATCGAATGCCGCAGGAACGTTTTGAAGCCATTCGAGTAAGCGACATACGCTGTTCCAACTTCTTCCTGCGCGTTCGTATCAGGGTTCAACCACTTGCGGCCATCGTCCGCGACTTTAACCACGAAGAAGATGTTTGCGGCGTTCTCGTTAGTTTCGGCAACCTGCGTACATGTATACGAACCTGGCGCCGTAGCCGTCGAAGTCGGCCTGCCGACGCAAACCTGCCCGGTGCTGCCGCTCACGTAAACAGCTCCGGACGCCTGATGCACGTCGAGATAGCCAACCTGACCAATTGTTCCGACGACTGTCGCTGGTCCATAAGTGAACCCGCCATCATCCGAGCGCTGGACCATCGCGATAGTCGGCGCGATCGTGCGGTACAGCAGGTAGACGGAGTTCTTGCCATGAAACTCCAGCCACTGGCGATCGTCCACAGGTATTCCTCCGGTCACGTTGCCGGCGGGATTGAGTTGAAAAGTCTCTCCGCGATTGGTTGATTTGCCCGTCGAGACGTTGGCCGCTACGAGGCTCGAGTACGCCAGCACCGGTGGCGCGTTGGGATCGTTGCTGTCGAAACCAACTGCGAGATCGACGTCACCTCCTCCGTCTGCGCCGAGCGCAGTGGCGCTCTGCTGAGTAAACGAATCAGGTTGCCCACGATAGATCGGATTGCGCATGTATGGATCGTAAGTTGGACTTCCCGGACGCAGATCGAAGTACCAGAGATCGACACCGGCAGGCACACCGCGGATTGCTGAGGTGTAGTGGTTACCAAACTTGTCGGTGCGATTACTCGGTTCACCATCGCGGCGCGCCACCGGTGCTTTAACGGTCACGTTCGGGCTGAACGCCATCCCGTCCTTGACGTAATTCGCTTTTCGGCCTGGTGGCTCAGGACCAACGCTCGCCGTACCGGTGAAAGGATCGCCCGCCGCCGCCGCGAAGGTGACAAGACGGACGAGATAAACGCCCGTGCCCGTTGAACTCGGATCGATGCTGCCCATTTCCTGAGTGCTCGGCGAGCCGTTGCCGTCCTGCGACACTACCGGTCCCTGACATGGTCCATTGGCGGGACAACTTTCGCCTTTGTGAATGTAGAGATCGTAATCGTTGGCAGGGTTAACCCAGTTGATGTTGATGTTGACGACTTTGCCGGCCCAATCTTCCTCCGTGCCTGTAAGAGTCAACTTAAAAGTGTCGCAGTTTGTGCCTTCGACGCAGGTGCTTTCATTTGCACTTGCGCCGCCCGTTACTGGTCCCTGCCAGACCACGTTTGGGCCACTAGCACTGATCGATCCAGTGGCAGGCGTCGAAGCCTGGACCGTTCTTGATGTGTCGAAGTTGAACCAGACTGCACAAAACAACAGACAGACGGTCAAAACTATTGTGAATCGTTTTAGTAACGAAAGCTCTCGCTCGCGGGTATTCATGTTCACAGACCTCCAGTTCGTCGGAAAAGCCAGGGGTTGTGTTTCGGAGGGAATGCGGATTTTTAACTCTGCGAGTGTGAGTGATGGTTGCAAAACAGTGGTATCTTCCCAACAACCATTTTGCGTTCTTTAGTAGCTTGTACTTTTATTGCTTCTTTGTAGCTTAAATCTTGTGCGCGAGTCGTTCGGCTTCAGCGGCGAAGCGTGGCGACTGGCAATCGGCGACGAGTGATTGGTAGGTTCGTAGACGATCGGCGGCTTCGTCACCCTTGGCCTGGGCCAGAAGTACCTCGATATACAGCGGTCCAAGCCAAAGTTGACTGACGCGCGACTCGGTTGGGCCAACGAGTTCGTCAGCCTGCCTGCAAAACTGTTCCGCTTCGTTCATTTCGCCGCGCCGGAAATGAACTTCAGCCATGCAGCGAAGCGCTTCGAAGTGTGTATAGATCAAGTTGCTCGAAGATAGTTCGAGATTTGCGGAAACCGTCTGCAGGGCCTCATCAAAACGGTCCTGCATCGCCTGCACGACGCCAAGGTTTGGTCTAACCAACAACAGGACACGGTTTTCGCCGATCGCTTCTCCGAGAGTAATCCCGTCGAGAAACTCTTGTTCCGCTTCTTTAAGCTGGCCCAGCAGGAGACGGCACATGGCGGCGTAATAATGGACCCAGGCGCGGCGCTCACGCGAGTGAAGCCGGTCGGCAATCTCAATCTCGCGGGCCGCAAACTCCAGTCCCTTCTCAAACTGGCCGGTGTGAATGGCGTCCTCACCAAGAAACTCGTAACCCGAAGCTTCGGCGAAAGGAATGTTGTGCTTCTTGCCGAATTCAATCGCGAGCCACGCCCAGCGATTTGCCTCGTTGTAAAGTCCATAGTTCTGATAAGCGCCGGCAGCGTACGAATAGATCTGTGAAATCACCGGGGCGGCGAAGGTGCTGATGCTGTCACCGTCCGCGGTTGGCGCTACGAGCTCGCTAGCGCGTTTGAGTAGTTCGATCGCCTTCTTGTGACGGCCCGCGAGGTGATGAAAGCGCGCTTCAGTTGAGATGGCATTGGCCGTTTCGATCGGATCGGACACCGGATCCAGAACCTTTAATGCTTCAGTTATGTATTCACTGCCGCGCTGATCGCCGGTCGTTACGAGTGAAGCCGCAGCCTCGCATTGCAGACGTACACGCGTGGCGGGATCGGTTGCGAGCGCGAGCGCCCTTTCGAAGTGTTCGGCAGCAAGGATCGTGTCGCCGTGAAGCATGAAGGATTTGCCGATGGCTTCTTCCTGGGCCAACTGCTCTTCGGTTAGACCGAGTGCTTCGGCGCAGTCGCGAGCACGTCCGTAAGCGGCGATTGCTTCGTCAAACGCAAACATTCGCGCTGCTTCGGCGGCGGCCTGTTTGGCGTACTCCAAACCTTGTGCGTGATCGCCGGCCTGAATGTAGTGGTAGGCCAACTTCTCAACCGCACAGGGAAACTTCTCGCAGTTTCGCTTGAGACCATCAGCTACGTGACGGTGCAGCCGGCGGCGGCGAATCGGATTGAGTTCCTCATAAAGCACTTCGCGAATCTTGTCGTGAGTGAAACTAAACGAATCGCCCGAACCGGCGGCAATCAGTTGTGCGTGGCTGGCTTCATCGAGCGCGTCGAGCAACGTGTCTTCGTTTTGTTCGGCCGCTGCTGATAGTTCTTCAAACGTAAAGACCTTGCCGAGGATCGCACTGACTCGCAGTACTTCGTTGCAGTCCTGACTGACGCGATCGAGACGATTACCGATCGCTTCTTTAACACTCTGCGGGATCATCAAATCATCCATGTCACAACGGCGCCAACGACCTTCTTCGCGCCGCACCGAGCCGCGCTCGATCAGTGCCTTCAGCACCTCTTCGACAAAGAACGGATTGCCTTCGGTTTCACGATGAACTGCGAGTGCAAATTCTCCACTGACGTTTTCGCCCAGCAACGCGCCGAGCTGGTCGCCCGTTTCCGTTTGGTTGAAGCGACGCAATGCGATGCGTGTGGTCAAGCGTTCGCGGTTCCAGTCAACGAGGGCTTTTGCCAGCGGGTGCGCGCGATCGAGTTCGGTTTCACGATAGGCGCCGACGATGAGCACGCGCTGGTTGCGAAGTTGCCGAAGCAGGTGGCCCAACAACCAGAGCGTACCGTGGTCCGCCCAGTGCAAGTCGTCGGCGTAGAACAGCAGTGTCTGGCGTCGGGCGAAGTTGGAGAACAGTTGGGCCACTGCATCGAAAAACAGCAGGCGCTCTTCGTGTGGTGCGAGTTCCTGGCGTTCGGGAAATGGACCGAGCCGGGTTGCGATCTCGGGAGCGAGTTTCGCGATCTGCGTGGCCGTGTCGCCGAGCATCTCACGCAAGCGATCGTCGTGTGTTTCTTCGCGAGTCCAGCGGCGCACCGCTTCCACGAACGGCAGGTACGGGGTGGCTGCTTCGTACTCGTAACATCCGCCCCACAGCACGACGGCGCCATTAAGTGCCGCCTGGATCGTGATCTCGCGGGCGAGACGAGTCTTGCCCGCGCCGGGTTCGCCGCTGAGAAGCACAGCGTGTCCACGGCCGTCGCGCGCACGTTGCCACAACTCACGCGCTTCGGTGAGTTCCTCATGACGGCCGACCATTCGACCACGCGACAGCGCGTCGAGAATTGCGACAGCGGGAGCAGTTTCAGCGGTAGCTAGCTCATCGTCTTCTTTTAGGGAATCGAGCAGCGCTGCGCGTGTTTCGGACGCGGTGCCGAACCTGTGCGCCGCGTCTTTTGCCAGGAGACGAAGAATGATTGCTTCGAGCGCGCGTGGGATGTCATGACGAATCACACGCGGCGGCACCACCGAGGCGTGCACGTGTTGCGAAACGATCGTGAGTGGGTCTTCTCCGGTGAACGGCAGACGGCCAGTGGTCAACTCGTAAAGCAAGACGCCGAGCGCGTAGAGATCCGTGCGGCCATCGACTGTTTGGCCCAACGCCTGTTCGGGCGCCATGTAAGCTGCCGTGCCGACGATCACTCCTGCGCGCGAGATGCGTGCGCCGTCAGCGGGAAGCGCGAGCCCGAGATCCGCGAGCTTGACTCTGCTTGCTTCGCCGGCGCTGGATAACAACACGTTGTCGGGTTTCAGATCGCGATGAATGATGCTGTTGCTGTGTGCGTGTTCGAGTGCGGCGCAGATCTGAACGGCTATCTCAACCACGCGTGGAAGATCGGTTGGTCGTGCCTGTGACAGACGTGGTCCGGAAACGAACTCCATCACGAGGAAGGGAAATCCGCCTGACTCACCGACGTCGTGAACAGTGACGATGTGTGGGTGGTTGAGTGCGGCGGCTGCGCGGGCTTCGCGGATGAGACGCTCGCGGGCGTCGGAGCTTTGGCTGGTGGCGGAGAGTACTTTGACGGCTACTTCGCGTTGCAGTTCGAGATCGGTGGCGCGATAGACGGTGCCCATGCCACCGCGTCCTAGTTCGCTGTCGAGCCGGTAGCGTTCGCGCAGGATCGTGCCGGGAGCGGGGACGGCACCCGTGCGCAGCTCATCCGGAAGGATGCGCGTTTGCTGTGACTCGAGCATGTGGAAAAGGATAGCAGATCCTCGAGTCAGGGCTTAGCGAGAGGTCTCAAAGAGGATTTCGCACGCAAAGGCGCAAAGGCGCAAAGTTAAGACCTCCGGGCAGCCACAGGTCCTCCTTTGCGTTTCTTTGCGCCTTTGCGTCTTTGCGTGCGAAATTCTTTTATGGCTTGAACGTGTAAGTGATCGTGCCTTCCGTCTCGCGGCCTCTGAGCTTCTCCGGGGAGAACGTTGACTTCATCGCCGCATCGGTCGCCGCGCCGCGCATCAGCCAGTCGCCGCCCGATCCTCTCGCCCAGTAGACCTGCCCATTCTTATCAACCATCACTCGTACGACCACCGTCCCGCTCACCGGCTCAGGTCCGATTGGACACTCAGCCTCCGGCAACGAGACCGCCTTGCCTTCCAACTCGACACTGACCTCCGGTGATCCTTTTTGCGTTGGCGCCTGTTGCGCCGCCGCACTGCGTGCCTCGGCCATGTTTGATTTGTACAGATAAGTCGTCACCAGCGATCCAATGACGATCGATCCGCACAGAGTGATGATCACTAAGATCCAGAACAGCGGCGGGTTCTTCTTCGGCGGTTCGGAGATGATCGGTTCATCTGCATCAACTAGACGAACGATGTGGTGCGCGCAATACGAAACAACGTCGCTGTAAACCGCGTTGCACTGCGGACAGCGTTTCCTCTTTCCTGATTCAGATGACGTGCTCGCCGGCGGCTCAAACACGGCTGCCGGCTGCGCTTCTTTAACAGGTTCCGGTTGCGCCTGTTCGGTCGTGTTGATTGTTACTGTGATCGGTTTCTCGTTTGACGAAACCGTCATCAGCGTCGGTGGCTCCGGCTCCGGTTCTGGTTCTACTTTACGCGCTTCCGGAGGTGGCTCATTGCGATTAAGTCTTCTGAGTTCCTGCTCGTTGAGTCGTTGCTTCAGTCCGGCGAGCCAACGCCTGCTCCTTTCGTCTTCGGGAAGCGATTCACGTTTTTGCGGTTCTGAAGCTGGAGCTGTTTCGGCGTCGATTTTTGGCCGCTCAGGTTTGACTACCGGCGGCGCGGGTCGCGAGTTTCCCTCGCGACTGTTGGTTAGGATGGCGAGCGCTTCGGTCAGTCCGCGGCGTTTCGCCCACTCAGTCGCGTTCAATCCAAGATTGTCGCGCAGATCGGGGTCAGCGCCTGCTTTGACCAGCAGGCGAACCATATCCGTACGACCAAAAATGACCGCGAGGATGAGGGGAGTTTGACCGCCGCTGGTTCGCTCGTTAACGTCCGCACCATCGGCGAGCAGCGCGCTGACCGCGCTTTGATCGCCGGAAGTAACGGCGTTCGTTAATGGAATTGGTGCACTCACGATCCTTAAAACTCGCCCGTAAAACCCGAAAGCCTGGTCGTTATTCTAAGGTCGTTTAGCAAAAACGTGAAAGGCCATCCATAGATTACACAGATTGGTTTATGTAATCTGCGTAATCTGTGGATCAGAAGGGTGGCGGGACGAAAGTATTGTTGAACCCGAGCGCGCCAGGGAACGATGCTGCCGTGGGCTTAACGCCCGTGCGCACCCAGAGATCGATTGCGCCGAGAGCCGTCAGAATCTGTGGTCCGGTGAAGTTGCAGTGACCGATGCCGGTCGTGAACGTTTGAAACAGTAACTCCTCTCTGCCTTCAGCATTGATCAACTCTGCATAAGCCGACTCGTTTGCCACCACTACCAGCGGATCGATGATCGTGTGCATTGTCAGCACGGGTTTCTGAATCTTGCCGGTGTAGTCAGTGTTGTTCTTCACGTAGGTGCGGGCCTTCTGGACGCCCTCGATGTTGCGGCGCGCATTCATCTGGGCCAGCCAGGCATCAACAATCGGGCCTGGCACACCGAGGCCGGCGAGGTAAGTCCGCTCGTCATTTGTGAGGGTGTAGTTCTGATCGAGGTTCTGCACGAATGGCCCACCCGCACGTCGCTGCAAATCGGCGCGCGCTTCAGTGAGGAAAAAGAAGTCAGTCAAAACCCAACCGGGGAAGAAGCCTGGCGGTGGTGGTGGCGTGATGCCTCGGCCCGGTGTTTTCGCGACGAGCCGAATGAATTCAAACTTCGGAAAGTTTGCGATGTTGCTCAACTCGGGAGCTAACTTCGCGAGAACCTCAGTGTCAAAGTCGATATCGTTTCTGACTTCTCCGACCGTGCCCCACGAAGGCGGAATTCCGAAGAGCACGTCGTAAGCGAGATAAGCCGGCACGCCACTGTCCCAGATGCGCGTGGCGCCGGAACCCGAACCACACATGCAAAGGACGCCGTCGTAGATACCGTTAAACTGTTCCGCGCTCTTGAAACCGATAAACGTTCCGACCGATGCTGCCCAGAGAATCGTGTGTTTCGGTTGACCGACGTTTGCGCGGAAGAAGTTGACGAGGTTCTTCATGTCCTGAACGCCTTCGGCAATGGCCCAGCCGTTGTCTCTGTAGGCGCTTCCGGCGAGCGCGAAACCCTGCGCGAGCAGCGGTGCTTCGAGTGCAGCGTTTGCAGCGACGTCGGCGTTACGGTTGTCGATCTCGCCGGGATGATCGGCTTTGTCGCGATAGCCGTGAGCCCAGACGAGGAGCGTTCCATTCCAATTCTCCGGCACCTTGATTCGATAAGGCGCGCCGTTGATTTCACCGGAGAGATCGAGTGGCGCAGCTTTAGTGGCCGGAGAGCGATGCAGCAGTGTGAGAGAGATAAGGAGACCGACGGTTAGAGCGACAACAATCCTCGCCTTGGTATTCATCTCAGCGTCCTCTTTTGGTGAATTTTGTAGGGGGACGCAGACTATCATGCCAAGCTTAAGGCGGCAAGCTTTTGAACCACAAAGACACAAAGACACGAAGACAGGAAATGAGTATAAAAACTTGGTGTCTTAGTGTCTTTGTGGTGAAAGTGGCTAACGCGTCACGATCGCCTTGACTTGATTGCGCTTCACCAACGTGACAAGCCCATTGCGGCGGTACCAGACGCCGTCTCTTGTGCGCCATACTTCATCAGCCTCGATCCTGGCGCCGCTAGTCAATACGATCACGGGCTTACCGCCTTGTCTTTGCCCGATTCCCGGACCACTGGTCGAGACGGGATCGAGTGTGGCGCGCGTGTGCGAGGTTGAGACTCCGGACGACACCGTTTTTGCCGAGGGTGAAGGTGACGGTGACGGCGAAGGCGAGGGTGATGGCGAAGGCGAAGGTGATGGCGCTGCGAGTGGTTGTGATGAAACGACTGGTGCGACCGGTTTTGATTCTTGTGTAGCCGCTGACGTCTGTCGCACGCGTTGACTGAGAACGAAATAGACTCCAATCACGAGCACGCCAAGAATCAGAACTGCGGCGCCCGCGATCGGCAGCACCGGCCGTCGCTTGCGCTTCGGCTTTGTTGCGGCGTCGAGCGCAGAGTCATCCACCGCTTCGAGCGGCGTCTGGTCGAAGTCACACTTCTCGTCCGTGTCAGGATAGAGGAAGAGACATTGGGGGCAACGTTTCATTGCAGTTGTGAGAAGAGAACTACTTCAACATTACAGCTTGAATGGTTTCTTCAGAATGCGACCGGTTTTCTTGAGGATTGATCCGACCTTCGAATCGTCTTTCTTCTCTTCGGTTGCGGGTTTTGTTTGCGTAGCGGACGCAGTTTTCGCAGTCGATTTCTTGGCTGGAGCAACCGTCGCCGGTTTGGATTCCGCCGGTTTGACGACTTCCTTTTCCGGACTCGATGTTTCGACTGGTGGCTGAACGACTTCAGCCGGCTGGGCTGGAATTGGTTCCGGCGCAGCAGTGGTCGTCGTGCTTGCGGGCGTCGGTGTTGCGGCGCTCCGCTGAGTCGAGACGTAATAAACCATGCCGAGCACGAGTGCGAGGATCAAACTGGCAAACGCCGGCACCATACGACTTCGCTTTAGGGCCTTCGGAGCCGGGCCTGGCACGGGCGCCAGGGCGTGAAGATTCGGCAGATTGCGTGAATCGAAGACGAGGAGAACTCCGTCCATATCACAAAGACTCTGGTCGTCCTCGTAAATAAACTCACACTGGGGGCACCTTTTCATCACGAATCTCCTGGATTTGGCCGGGCTTTACCTTGATGGGGCCTGCGGAAATGGTGGAAGTTCGGAGTGAGTGGTTCTCCGCAGGGCTCCAGATTACACCCTAACGGCACCGTAAAACAATACAAAACACCGGTCGGTGGGAAAAATCGCGGATTTTGAGCGGTTTTTTTAGCTCAGGTACTTCTCCTTGAGCACGTTCGTGTGGTGGGCGACGTGGCCGGCGATTATGTAGGCTAAGGCGTTAACCGAGACGGGGCTGTCGCTGGCAACGCCCGTCCGCGTCCAGGCCTCCGCCGGCATGTTCCTGAAGAACGAGATCGTCGAAAGTCTCACGGTGCGGAACTCATCGACCAGTTGTGCCCAGGGCGTCTGATTACCCTGCGCGAACTGAACGGCTAAATCCTGTTCGAAACTCGGCAGCGCATCCTGGAAGCCGCGCGCGAACCAGAAAGCGCGACCCAAAAACAGTCGTTCGCCGTCGTTTACGTGATTGAGGACTTCACGGATGGTCCACTTTCCGGGCGCGTAGGTGCTCAGGCTTTTCTCTTCCGAAATACCCTCGAGAAATCGCAGCGTCTCGTCCATCTGTGACTCAATCGCGGGGACGATATCGTCCGTGGTCATAAGATCAATGTATTTGAAATAGTAGGAAGCGGCTTCGTTTGATTGTGGTCGTGTCATTTGGCACAAATCGTAGCAAAAGATTCGTGTTTTCGTAACCAACGTGGCATGCCAGGTGTCTATCTAACATCCACAGATTCCGCGGATTAGATCCTTTTTGATTTGATCTGCGTAATTTGTTGGATGGTTCTTAGCAAGGGTTAAAGTTATGAGAAAGACAAAGAAGAATTTCTGGATTTCGCAATTCGCAATCGGCATTTTGGCAATGCTGGTGTTGACAATCGTTCCGGCGGTGGCCCTGGGCCAGGGCGCGATCGATCCGCAACTGGCGCGACGCGTGCGGCGGGAGTTGGTAACGCTTCCGTATTACGGCGTTTTCGACAATCTCGCGTACCAGATCAACGGCGACACCGTGACGCTATCTGGTCAGGTAGTTCGACCAACAACTCGTTCGGACGCTGAAGGCAGAGTCAAAAGACTTCCGGGCGTAAGACGCGTGGTGAACAATATCGAGGTGTTACCGTTGTCGAGATTTGACGACGACATCCGCCGTGCGACATATCGCTCGATCGCACGCATGGGCGGGCTCTATCGTTATCTCCAGGGAGCAAATCCTTCGCTGCACATCATCGTTGCGCGTGGACACGTGACGCTGGAGGGTGTGGTTTCCGGCAGCGGCGATCGCAACCTCGCTTACATGGCGGCGAACCGCGTTCCGGGTGTGTTTTCGGTAACGAATAACTTACGAGTCGAGGGTAGCGAACCAAGGTAATCCGCAGATACCACAGATTACGCAGATTCGGAATCTGTGTAATCTGTGGATGAAACTCCCATCAGGAACCAGAACATCATCACCACTTCAGCATCACCGTAGTTGTAATTCGCCAGCGAACTGATCAGAAAACCTGTCAGCGCGCTGAGTGTTCCGAGGAGTACTCCATAGAGGTTGGTGTCACTGAGATCTGATGCACGCTTCTCCGCGTGCGCGAGACTCCACCAGAACGCGGCCATCATCCAGAGCCACAACACGAGCATCGGCAGTCCTCGATCGAACGCTAACTGCAAAGGCGTGGAGTGCAGGTGAAGCATGTGTTTGCCGGGAAAGCCCCACTCGGTCCAATGTTCCTTCATCGCATCCATGCCGTGACCGAAGATCGGGTGTTGCGGAATCCGCGAGAGGCCGACGCGAGCAACTTGAAAACGCAGTGACGAACTCGGATCGCCGAGCAACAACGCGTTTCGATCGCGCGTTTGCCAGACCACGATGGCGCCGAAAGCGATCACGAAGAAGAGTGCGAAAGTGAAAACCACTTTGAGAGTGCCATGCAAAGACCGCCATGCGATTAACCCTGCGCCGAGTGCAAGGGCGATGATCACCGTTCGCATGGCGGTGAAGACAAGACCCAGCGCAATCAGCAGCGCGGCCGCACCCGCAAGTCTGAAGTACAGGTTTAGACTGTGGTTTCTGAGATGTGCGAGCGCGATGCCCAATGCTAGCAGTGCGATCATTTGCATCAGCTCGGCGAACGTTTGGTAGTGACGCGTCCAGCCAGATGCGCGGAAACGATGGTTGCTTTTGGTTCCGGTGATCCCCGAAACCCCTGTTTGTGGAGCTATGAGCCCGGGGCGTTCGACCTGCTCGCCACGCGTGATAATGCCGACGGCAACCGGCATGTTAGGCGGCACATTCCTCAACTTTGCTTCGATATCAGCTACCGAATAGACGCGCTGACGGTCGATCTGCCAGATCGTGTCGCCAGTCTCGATTCCGACTTGTCGAAAAGGACTGTTGCTTGCGATCTGCTCAACGACAACGCCACGTCCGCGCAGCAGATCAAACGCGCTGTAGACCGCTCCCGCGCAACCGGAAAGTATCAGCAGTGCAACCAGCATCAGCGTCGTGCGGCGGTTGAGCACCGCTCGCGTAAGGTAAAAGATAATCACCGGCCACGACGCGTGAAGCTTGGCAATACTGATTCGCGGTTCTTCTGAAAGGAGCGCGGACAGCACCGTCCACAGCAGCGACAAAAGGATCATGAGGTCAAACTTCGAACGACTGACGCCCAGGCTTCCAGTGCCAACTGTTCTCACCAGCCAGCCGATGCCGGCGATGCAGATGCCGCACGCGCTCGCAGCCACGGAGTGCGGCGCGAAAACGACATAGATCACAAGCCCAGCGATGGCGATTCGCTGCCCCAGCTTTGCTAACGGAGACAGATCGGCTTTGGTTGGAAATACCTGCGTTGACACCCTTTATTTACGCATGTTAGCGTATCTCGCGGCTGTTTGCCGGAGTTGAAAAGTGGAATTCTGATAAGAGCTTATCTGGAATGGCATTGTCCCGCTGCCGCTGCTACGATTAACGCCGCCGACATCCTTTTAATGATACAAAAGATTCCTGATGGCTTTCGAAAAAGCTAAGGTCCTGAAAAACGCTGAGAAATTCCTTTCTCAGGGGAAGATTAACGCTGCTATCAAGGAGTATCGGCAGATCGTCGAAAACGACGCTGACGATCTCACTACCTTGAACATGCTGGGCGATCTTTACGTCCGTTCAGGCAAAAAAGAGGAAGCTGTCAGATGTTTTGAACGCATCGCCGAACATTACAGCGCGCAGGAATTCAATCTCAAGGCGATCGCGATGTACAAGAAGATCGAGCGCATTCGGACGCACGATCCGGTCGTTGCTCTCAAGCTCGCCGAACTTTACGCCAGCCAGGGATTGGTCCATGACGCGCGGTCGCAGTACCTGGTAGTCGCCGATGCTTATACTCGTTCCGGCGATAACAAACGAGCCCTCGAAATACTTCACAAGATCGCCGATCTCGATCCCAATAACACTGAAATCCGGCTGAAGCTCGCCGACGGTTATCTCAAAGAGAACATGCGTCGCGAGTCTGCGGGGGCGTTTGTGCAGGCAGCCAATCGTCTGCATCAGATCGGATCGCAGGACAAGGCCCTCGACGCATACACGAAAGCGTTGCAGTTGGTGCGCGACGATCGAGAAGCACTCCGTGGACTGCTCGAAACGCACATCGCAAGAGGCACGGCTGATGAAGCGGCCGAGGTGCTGGAACGTGCCGTCGAAGGCCACGATGAAGACAAAGAGCTCGTTTCGATGCTCACGCGCGCCTATCTCGAAGCCGAAGATGCTAAAGGAGCAGAGCGAGCCACAGCAATGCTGATGGCCCAGGAGGCCTCGAACTATCCACAGTACCTGCCGGTGACTCGTCTTTATCTGAAGGCCGGTGAAGTAGACGAAGTCATCCGCATTCTCTCGACGATCATCGAGCGCATGCTGGCCGGGCGGGAAGAGCGCGAACTACTCGAACTGGTTAATCAAGTCCTCGATCGCAATCCCGATCACGTCGCTGCACTGCGAATGCTGGTGCGTATTCACTGGTGGCAACGTGACATGGATGCGTTGCGCGCCTCGCTTGAACGTCTGGCCGAGTCGGCAGAAGCTTCCGAGCTCGTGGATGAAGAGCGCTACGCATTGACGCAGTTGGTGCGGCTTGCGCCCGACGAACAGCGTTATCTCGATCGCCTGAATCTGCTCGGTGGTTTGCAGGAAGACACGGAAGACTTTTCCACCGTGCCTCCCGAAGAGGAACCTCAACCTGAAGGCGACGTTCCCGAGTTCGAGACGTTTGCGGTCGTTCAGGATGAGGATGAGATCGAGCAGCCGGTTGCGGCTGATGAATTCGAAACGAATGCCGCGCCGGGTTCGACGTTCTCGGATCCAACCGCGTCGTTTGCCGATCTCAATGAAGAACCCACGGGCGATTTGCATGAAGTAGATTTCAGCATCGTCACTCACGCAGAACCTGAACCGGCAGCCGATGGTGGTCCTGCCGAGGGAGAGCGCAACGAAAACATGATGCGCCAGGAACTGGAGAGCGTCGATTTTTATATCGCCCAGGGTTACTCGGACATTGCCGTCGATACACTCGAGATGCTCGAGCGTCAGTTTGGTTCACATCCTGACATCCAGGCGCGTCGTGAAAAACTCGCCTCGCGCGATACGGCGCCCCAGGCTCCGGAAGTCTTCGAATTTGGCGGTGTTGAAGAGATCGCGACTGCAACACCGGTTGAAGCCGTTGCTTTTGACGAAGCCGCCTACGCCTCGCTCGCCGGCGAAACGGACTTCGGTGGCAACAACGTCGGCGCTGCGCCGCCTGCTCCGGCCGGAGGTGGAATTGACGCCGGTCTCGCGGAGTTGTTTGAAGAGTTTCGTGTTGCCGAAGAAGGCGACACCATCAAGGAAGATTTCGAAACTCATTACAACATGGGCACCGCCTACAAAGAGATGGATCTCATGGACGAGGCCATTCAGGAGTTTCAGAATTCGGCGAGCCTCGTTAAACCTGCCGACGGCACTTCTCGTTTCCTACAGTGTTGCAATATGCTGGGTCACTGCTTCATCCAGAAGGGAATGCCTGAAGCGGCCGTGTTGTGGTTCAAGAAAGGTCTCTCGGCGCCGGGCCACAGTGAAGACGAGTATCAGGCATTGCGATACGAGTTGGCGTCAGCGTACGAGCAACTCGGCGATCTGAAGCAAGCGCGCGAGTTTTATACCGAGGTTTACGGTGTTGACGTTTCGTATCGTGAAGTGGCGGAGAAGTTAAGCCAGTTGAGGCAGAAGCAGGATTAGGCAGTTGTCAGCGAAGCTCAGCGTCATCTTCTACATCATTCTGTGCTTTGAGATCGGCATCGCGCTCGCAGTGTTACCCTGGTGGCCGCACGGAATGTGGGGGCTCGGTGATTGGGGCAACAACTATTTTCTGCTGTATGCGGCGCGCAAGACCGGCCTTCATGGTTTGCAGACTGTCGTTGCTTCCGGTTGGGTGCGCGGTGCTGTTAGTGGTGTTGGCCTTTTGAATCTCGGAATCGCCTTCTGGGAGATTTTCAACTTCAAACGAACCGTGGCCGCGCTGCAAGCACAAACTGCTCCGACTCAGAGATCAAGCGACGATGTCCGCACTGCAACCGCCGATCAGCTATCAGATAACGAGCGGAACGACGACCGCGAAAACAACTCCTGAAGATCCCCACTTCTTAAGTATTCTTGCTTCCGTCAGAGCTGCTGTTGACGCTCAAGTGTCTCTCTTTCAAATTCGTGAGAAAGCCTTGAGCGCACGTGTGCTTTACGAACTCACGGTGCGCGCTGCTGAGATCACGGGAGGGAGCCGGACGCGGCTGCTGGTGAACGATCGATCCGATATCGCTCGCGCTGCGGGGGCGGATGGTGTGCACCTGACGAGTCAATCGTTGCCGGCGAACGTGGTGCGTGAGACGTGCGGTCCGGATTTTCTGATCGGGGTTTCAACGCACTCGCGCCAGGAAGTTCTTGCGGCGCGTGATGCTGGGGCTGACTTCGTTGTATTCGGACCAGTGTTTGATACTGAATCGAAGCGCGTTTATGGTGAACCGCAGGGGTTGGAGAAGCTTCGCTCCGTGGCCCACCTTGATTTCACGGTCGTCGCGATCGGTGGAATCACTTTGACAAACGTTGCGGCCTGTTTCGAGGCCGGCGCCCAGGGGGTCGCGGCCATCCGTCTATTCAGTGATCCGAATAATTTGTCCTCAACCGTTGCAATTGTAGGGGCGGCACTCCGTGGCCGCCCCATCCGATGAAAGAGTCACAAACAAAGAT
>JBIOVO010000061.1:0-20754 GCA_044867735.1 Pyrinomonadaceae bacterium
GCACCGCAGCACAGATCCGAACCTGCCCGCTCGAGTGCTCAGCGCGCCGGGCCGTGACGGACGTGAAGCGAGCGATAACGTCCGCTTTGTCCATTCCAATCACGCCCGCGTAGCTTCCAGTCATCCCGAGATCGGTCAAGTAAGCCGTGCCACCCGGCAGGATTCTTTCATCAGCAGTTTGCACGTGCGTGTGTGTTCCGAGCACGGCCGACACACGTCCATCGAGGTGCCAACCCATCGCGACTTTCTCTGACGTTGCTTCCGCATGCACGTCTACAATGCGAACCGTCACCTTGTCTGTCAGCGACTTCAGCACGCCGTCGATCACGCGAAACGGATCATCCGAAGGCGGCATGAACACGCGACCCATCACGTTCATCACCGCAACGTGCACACCATTCACTTCTCCAACCCAACAACCGGTACCGGGAGTGTTCGGCGGATAGTTCGCGGGCCGCAGCAGGCGCGGTTGTTTGCGGATGTATTCGATCGCTTCTTTCTTATCGAAGATGTGATTGCCGGACGTCATCACGTCGATGCCGTTAGCAAACAGTTGTTCGCATAACTGCGGCGTGACGGAGAATCCGCCGGCGAGGTTCTCTGCATTCATGATCGCGAGATCGATCGCGTGTTGCTCGCGCAGATCCTGAATCCGCTCGAGCACAGCGATGCGTCCAGGCTTCGCGACCACATCTCCGATCATGAGTACTTTCATAAGAGTGAATAGGGGTCCAGAAAAACAAAAAGGCCGCAAATCCCGGATCGCTAAGCGTGAAACAGTTGCTTCACGATTTACGATTCACGACTGGCGGTTTCTGGCAGGAGGGGGATCCGCGTTTGCCGTTCCGAAGCCGTAATTGAACCTGCAATGACAGGTGGGTGACCTCTTAATGACGCAGCCTCTGGCAGTTCTTAACGATGAAGAAATGCACTGGCTAGACGACCTCGGTCTCCCGAATCAACGGCGTTGGCTCAATCATCGTAACTCGGTGACGAACACCGCAGAACGTTTCCCTCCGCCGCCGCGAATAGTAACATAACGCTGGGGACGCGGAAAGCGGCTCTTTTAGAGAGATAACCACAAAGACACAAAGACACAAATCAAATAAAGAGACTTAGTGTTTTTGTGTCTTTGTGGTTAAAAACTTAGCCGAGGCTGAGCTTGCCGGCGCCGCCCTGTTCGCTCTCCACCGTGTTTCGAACCTTCAGCAAGCGATCGAGCATCTCCGCACACTCGGCGCTGCGCGCGGCGAGTTGCGAGTCAGCCTGTTCGTGCATGTTCTTCAAGCGGTGAAGTTCATCGGCGATGTGGAGTGCGGCGAGGATCGCGACTTTCAATGAATCGACGGTGAGCGTGCCGGAGGAGATCTCTCTCATCCGGCTGTCAACGAATTCTGCGAGTTGAATGATGTACTCAGTGTCGCCGTCAGACCGAATGTTGTAGGTCTGGTTGTAGATCTCGACGCGAATGGTTGGACTGCTGGTGCTGGCTTCCATACTGCCTTTGTTGATCATTCGGCCGATTCCGGAGCTCATCGAAGCTCCTCAACCATTTCCGGATCGAGAGCCGCGACAGCATCAAGCATGGCTTCGACTTTCATGCGAATAGTCTCACGTTCGGCGAGCAGCTTCTCGACCTGATTCTCGAGTCGCTCTTTTTCATTCAGGACACTGCCCATGTCGCGGTGCATGAGGGCGAGTTCTTTTTCCAGGTTCTCTTTTTCCTGACGCAGCGTCTTAGTGAGTTCGATGGTCCGATAGATCTTATCTTCCAAGTGAGAAAATTTTTCCAAGCCTGACAGACCTACCATCATGTGTCTCCCGACGTTTGTGAACTGAAATCGCGAGGTGATTATCCGTCTTCACGCCTGCAAGCGCAAGACTCATTTCACAATCACGAGCGATTTATTTTTGCTAGCGCTGCTCCGCTGCGAACGCTTCGAGCAGCGACGAGGTCAAACGAGTGTGCCGCTCCTCGACTTCCTCGTCCCGCAGGGTGCGTTCGTCAGAACGATACTCGAGACGAATCGTCACTGAGCGCTTCGACGACTGGATGTTGCCGCCTTCGAAAGTGCCGACCAACTTAACGCTGCGACAATCGGGCACGCGCTGTTCGTTGACGACCTTGAAGATCTCTTCGAGCGCGACGTTGCGATTGACGAGTAAAGAGATGTCGCGCAGCACCGAAGGATAGCGAGGCAGAGGTGAGTACTGGATGAGCTTCTCCGGACCATCGACGAGCGACGTCAGGTCGAGCTCCAGCACGTAGACAGGTTGACGAAACTTGTACGCAGCAGCAACGTGCTCTGCAAGCCGTCCGATGGTTCCGACGTCAGTTCCGTCGCTGAGTTTGATACGGGCAGTTTGCCCCACCCGAAGATGTTGCACTGAAGCTTCCGAGAATGAGAGTGGACTCAGATTCATCCAATCGACCGCGGTCTCCACTGCGCCTTTGAGATCGAAGAAATCGATCTCGCGCTGCGGTTGCGCCTTGTCCTCTTCAAGCGCACCTCCCGTTCCCACAATGGCCAGCGCCAAATATTCCTCCGGTAAAGCATCAGACGCGAGCGGGCCGGTGCCCGCTGCACCATCAGAACCGAGCGCGGTAGCGCCGGGTAAACCCGCGAAAACACGCCCAATTTCGAACAAACGGACATCCCTTATCCCGTGATTAAGGTTATGCCTGACCGAACTCAACAGCCCCGGCAGCAGTGTCGAACGCATCCACGCAGCATCCTCAATGATCGGATTCGCCAGTTGCTGTTGATTGTTCTCATGTCCATGCAATGCAGGAATCAGCTCAAACCTCTCCTCCTGCGCGATGAAACTGAAATTGATCGCCTCGTCAAACCCGAACGCATTCAACGCTCGACGCAGCGCGCGAAACTTCATCTCGGCCGGCTGGTATTCACCGGCCATGGTTGCCGGCGGCAGCTCTGAAGCAATCTTCTCGTATCCGGTGTGTCTCGCAACCTCTTCAACCAGATCTTCTTCCTGCTCGACATCGATCCGCCACGACGGAACTTTGAAACTCACGCGACCATCTGACTCGCCTGCCGGTTCGAAGCCCAGCGCGGTCAGTATGCGGACCATCTCATTAGTCTCGACGGTCAGAGAGGTAAGCTCCTTCACTCGCTCAGGACGCAGACTAACAATCCTTTCGCTCAACGGCGTCGGATAGACGTCGATGGCGTCTTCGGTTGCAACACCTCCTGCAAGCTCGCAAATCAGTTCGACGCAACGTTGCTGGGCGCGCAGCACGCCTTCGCAATCGGCGCCGCGCTCGAACCTGCGCGAAGCTTCGGTGTCCATACCCAACTGCCGAGCAGTTTGTCTGACCGAGTGGGGATTGAAGTAAGCACTCTCGATCAGCACGTCCGTGGTCTGAGTGGAGATCTCCGACTCTTCGCCGCCCATGATGCCCGCGAGGGCCACCGGCTTCTCGGCGTCAGCGATGACGAGCATCTCGTTGGTGAGACTCCTCTCGACGCCATCGAGCGTCTTGAGCTTCTCACCTGGCGCAGCGCGGCGGACGACGATGCGCGGCCCGCCAAGTTTATGAAAGTCGAAGGCATGCAGCGGTTGGCCCAACTCGTGCAGCACGTAGTTGGTGATGTCCGCGACGTTGTTTATCGGCCGCTGTCCAATCGTCTCGAGACGCTTTGCGAGCCAATCCGGTGAGGGACCAATCTTCACGCCACGCACGAGACGCGCTGCATATCTCGGACAAAGATCCGGATCCTTTATCTCAACTGCGGTTAGATCGGACGAGCGGCCTTCGGTTTTTGGGGTCGTGCTCGCCGGCAGTTGCACGTGGCCTTTCTCGATCGTCGCGAGTTCGCGCGCAATCCCGACGTGCGAGAGACAATCCGGCCGGTTCGACGGAACCTCAACATCCAGCACCGAATCGCTGTCATGAGTCTCGACAGCGTCAATCGCCAGACCAACCATCGTCAGCCGCTCTTTAATCTCCTCGGCGCTGAAGTTAGTGTCCGTTAACTCCTTAAGCCATTTATAACTAATGAACATCTGTGTAATCTGCGGATTGCTTTACTCAAACTTCTCTAAAAACCTCACGTCGTTCTCGAAGAGCAGGCGAATGTCATCCAGTTCGTACATCAACGCACACATCCGATCGATCCCGAGCCCAAACGCGAAACCTGAGAACTCCTGCGGATCCACGCCAACGGCACGCAGCACATTCGGATGAACCATGCCGGAACCACCAAGCTCGATCCAACCCGAGTTCTTACAGATGCGACAACCAGCGCCCTTGCACTTGAAGCAACTGAAATCAAATTCGGCACTCGGTTCGGTAAACGGGAAATACGACGGCCGGAAACGAGTAACCGTGTCGGCTCCAAACATGCGGCGCAGAAACTCACCGACAGTTCCCTTCAGGTGGGCCATGGTGATGCCACGGTCCACACAAAGACCTTCGACCTGAAAGAACATCGGATTGTGCGTCGGATCCGGAGTGTCGCGTCGAAACACGCGACCGGGTGCGATCATGCGCACGGGTGCGCCGCGGCGCTGCATCGCGTGGATCTGCACGGTTGACGTCTGCGAGCGCAGCGCGAAGCCACCGGTCGTGTAGAACGTGTCCTGCCAGGCGCGGGCCGGATGGTTTTCCGGAATGTTCAGCGCATCGAAGTTGTAGAAGTCAGTTTCGATCTCGCGATCGTCTTCGATGGCATATCCGAGCGACACAAAAACATCTTCCAGCCGTTCACGCAGCAGAGTGATCGGATGGCGATGGCCGGTGCGCGGACGTCTGCCGGGCTCGGTGACGTCGATACTCTCGCGCGCCGTACGCTCGTTCTCGATGTAACTCTTGAGACTCTGTTCGGCCTTCGCCAGCGCGTCGGTGATGTTCGCTTCAGTTGACTGGACCAACTGACCAAACGAAGCACGCTCTTCGGGCGCCACGCGGCCAATCAGCTTCTTGGTCGCCGCGAGTGCGCTCTTCTTGCCGAGATGACGCGTGCGTACTTCGCCCAGTGCGCGCTCCTCCGCGACGGCCGCGTCCAATTCGAGACTACCGGCCGCGATTGAATCACCAGTAAAGCGGGCAAAGCGTTCGAACTCTTGCTCGAACGCTTTGCTGGCAGCTTCCACCTGGCTTTCAGGTGTGATGTCTGTTTCAGGCAATGCTACAGTTCCCCACTCGGAAAAACTTTGAACCACAAAGTCACAAAGACACTAAGTTGTTTTTATCGGTTTGTGTCTTTGTGTCTTAGTGGTTAATTCTTTTTGACTGCCACCCACCTGCCCTGTAACTGCCCGGCGTAATCAAACTCACCGGAAAGCTTTCCTTCGATCACAGTTGCACTCAACGTAACGACGCCATTCTGGCCTTCAAGCTGAATCGACAGTTTTCCGTCTTTCCAGGTGCCTGACTTGATCGTCGATTCACCGAGTTGTGAACTGCTGCCGCCGCTGACCGTCTCGCCGTCAACTTTGAGCGTCAGTGCAAACGGGACCGGTTGACCATTCGCGTCAGCGACGGCGTCCCAGTTGCCGTTAAGATCGAAAGGCGCCGCAGCGGCAGCGGATGCGGCCGCCGCCGGAACTTTCGTCAACTCGAGTGCGCGCTTTTCCGTTCCGGCCACCAAGTCGCCGACGATCTTGTCGCCCTGGACTGTGGCGGTTAACGTCGCGCCCTTACCGAAGCTCAGCGAGAGCGCGCCCTCTTTGAGGGTTCCCTCGGTCACGTCCATCGCGTCTGTGCCGCTCATCAAGCGTCCGGAGATCTTTCCGCCTTCACTTTTAAGCTCGAGCGAAACTTTGTTGTTGGAACCCTTTACGGATCCTTCGTATTTACCCGACACGTCGCCCTGTGCGAAAGCGACTACGCAGCCCAGGAGGAACGTCACTGTGAGTAAGGCAAGTCTCTTCATCATCTTTTCGATTTCCTTTCAGAAAAACTTAGGCCGCCTTGTTGTTTCGCTCGCTCTCCAGCGCATTCTTGGCGTGGGAAGCGACTTCGGCAAACGATTCCGGTTGATGCACGGCGAGATCGGCGAGTACCTTTCGATCGAGCTCGATGTTGGCGAGTTTCAGACCATGCATGAGCTGCGAGTAGTTGAGACCATTCAGACGAGCAGCCGCTCCGATACGAACAATCCACAAACTGCGAAAGTCGCGCTTCTTCAACTTGCGTCCGGTGTAAGCGAAGTTCAGACCTCGTTCTACGGACTCTTTCGCCGACCGATAGAGTTTTGATTTTGTGCCACGATAACCTTTGGCCAGTTTCAATATCTTCTTGCGTCTCTCAAGACGCTTATTGCCACGTTTTGCTCTGGGCATATGATTCCTCCCTCATTATTACTCAATCCATCCACAGATTACGCAGATCACCTTTTAGTGAATCTGTGTAAGCTGTGGATGGCTTTCCAGATTAATCTCGGCCGTACGGCAGCATCGACAACACGCGCTCATGGTCCGCTTTCGCAACCAGCACATCGATATCGAGATGACGCTTTCGCTTATTCGTTTTCTTCGTCAATATGTGCCGCGCATGCGAATGGCCACGCTTGATTTTGCCCGTGGCTGTCAGCCGCACTCGCTTGGCTGCACCTTTGTGTGTTTTAAGTTTTGGCATAGTTCAAAGTCCCTTCAACGATCCGATTCAAATTTCCGATTGCCGATTGCCAATTATTCGATCCCGATCGCCCAACAAAATCGGCAATCGGTAATTGGCAATCGGAAATAATCCTATTGGCCCTGCGGAGACGCGGGCGTATCCGGTTTCGCGCCCCCATGCTTATGCCTCTTCGGCCCGAGGATGATGAACATCTGGTTCCCTTCCATCCGCGGCCGTGCTTCAACTTCACCAACATCCGCGAGATCGTTTTCCAGCTTCTCCAGGATCCTCGCGCCCAACTCACGGTGAGTCATTTCGCGGCCACGAAACCAGATCGTGGCTTTCACCTTGTCGCCATCCTGCAACCACTCGCGCGCATGCTTCATGCGGTACTCGTAATCGTGATCGTCAGTGCCGGGGCGAAACTTAACTTCCTTGACCGTGATGGTTACTTGCTTCTTCTTTGCTTCGTTTGCCTTCTTCTTCGCTTCGTACTGAAACTTTCCAAAATCGATGATCCGGCAAACAGGAGGATCCGCATTCGGAGCGACCTCGACCAGGTCCAACCCCTTTTCCCGGGCGGCGCGCACGGCATCGCGCACATCCATCACGCCCAGTTGCTCTCCTTCCTCTCCAATCACGCGCACCTCAGGCACGCGGATTCTTTCATTCACTCGAACCGGCGGCAGACGCCGGTTATCAGGACGCTGACCGCGACCTCGAAAGCCTGTAGCTATTGCTGCACCTCCTAGATTTTGTCTCGAACTCAGGAATGAAAATATAGGACCTATATGACCTATTGGACTATTTTCAATCCGAACTCTCGACTAGTTGTTTGTTAATGCGCGGCTGGCAACCAACCGGCGCGCCATCTCTTTAAACTCCGCGACCGGCATCACGCCGATGTCACCCCGGGCACGTTCTCTCACTGCGACCGCCCTCTGCTCCATCTCCCGATCACCGACGACGAGCATGAACGGCACTTTCTGTAACTGTGCATCACGAATCTTCGCGCCGATCTTCTCACTACGCAGGTTCGCCTCAACTCGGAAGCCTTCCCCGCGCAGTTCGCGCGCCAACTCGTCGGCGTAGTCGTTAACGCGATCCGTGATCGGCAGAATCGCCACCTGCACCGGCGCCAGCCACAACGGAAAGGCTCCTGCGTAGTGCTCTATCAGCACTCCAAAGAAACGTTCCATCGAACCGAACAGCGCCCGGTGAATCATCACCGGCCGGTGCGGCTTGTTGTCCTCACCGTTGTACTCGAGTTGAAAACGCTCCGGCAAATTAAAATCAAACTGGACCGTCGTCAACTGCCAGTTGCGTCCAATCGCATCCTCGACGCGGATGTCGATCTTCGGACCATAAAAAACTGCTTCACCCTCGACGCGCTGATAGGGAATCCCGCGGCTGTTCAAAGCGTCGGTTAAAGCCGCTTCGGCATGTTCCCAGTCCTTGTCCGAACCCAGGTAATGCATGCTCTGATCATTCCCGCGCACGGAAAGCTCGACCTTGATGTCCTTGAAGCCAAAGACCTCGTAGACGTTGAAAGCAAAGTCGATGCAGCCGAGAATCTCCGACCGCACGTTTTCCGGCGTGCAGAAGATGTGGGCATCGTCCTGCGTGAATCCGCGGACGCGCGTAAGTCCGTGCAGCGTGCCGGAAAGTTCCGCGCGATGGCACATACCAAACTCGGCGTAACGAATCGGCAGATCCCGGTACGATCTTTGGGTCGACTTATAGATGCCGATATGGAACGGGCAGTTCATCGGCTTGATCCGAAATTCCTGCCCCTCGAACTCCATCGGAGAAAACATCGAGTCGGCGTAGTTTGCTTCGTGACCACTCGTGAACCAGAGTTCGCGTTTGGCGATGTGCGGAGTGAAAACCAGACCATAACCGCGCTTCGCCAACTCCTCGCGCAGGTAGTCTTCCATCTCTTTACGGATGGCGCCGCCCTTCGGATGCCAGAAGACCAAACCCTGTCCGTAATCTTCCTGAATCGAAAACAGATCCAGCTCACGACCGAGACGGCGATGATCGCGCTTCTCAGCCTCTTCACGTTGCTTCAGCCACGCATCGAGCTCTTCCTGCGTGAAGAAAGCCGTGCCGTAGATACGCTGCATCTGCGGCTGCGACGCGTCGCCTTTCCAGTACGCGCCGGCCAACGACAGCAGTTTGAAAGCACGCAGCTTGTTCGTATTGGGAACGTGTGGTCCGAGACAGAAGTCGATAAACGGCGAACCGTCGATGTAATAAACACTGACATTCTCGCCCGCCTTCTCGTCGATCAACTCACACTTCAACGGTTCCTGCCGCTCACCAAAAACGCGCAGCGCCTCAGCCTTCGAAATCTCTTCACGACGGTAACCGAGGTTCTTGCTGGCGATCTGCTTCATCCGCTTTTCAATCACGGGCAGATCGGATTCCGTCAGCGTTTGCGGCGTGATCACGTCGTAGAAAAAGCCGTAACGCGGATCGTCGAGCAGTGCTGGTCCGATGCCGAGTTTGGTACCCGGAAACAGATCAAGGACCGCGGCTGCCAGAAGGTGCGCGGTTGAGTGACGCAATACTTCGAGCCCATCACGCGTCTGCGGCACGATGGGTTCTATCTGGACCGCGCCGCCGTTTTCGCGCAGCGAATCGAGTTGGGCGGTGAGGTCTACCTCACGCCCGCCGACTTTCGCGGCCAGCGCCTGCTTGGCCAGATCGCGATCGAGTTGCTTCAGGGCCTCCGCTACCGTAGCCGAATCGGGTACGGGAATGGGTTGGCCGTCCTTAAGTTGTACGTTGATCTCGCTCATTTCCATGTCTCCAGCCATCGCAAAAGCAAGCGCAGGACACAGGAGACACCTGAGTCCCAAGGCCGAAGACCATTCCCTACGATTTACGATTCACTAATAATTGTTACTTCAGTCGATCGGATTCGATAGGAGCGCCTTCGCCGCGCGCCCGCGTGGTTGCGGGTGGCAATCAAAAAGTAAAGAATCGAGTGAATGTTCGATTCATGACGAAGGTCTTCCGGAGCGTCCTACCAAAAGTTAGAAACTACTATCGTAACAACGGCGGATGATAGCAAAAGCCGTTGTACGTAGGCAAGTTACGGTCAAATTAAGATTTCTCGCGCAAAGGCGCAAAGACGCAAAGTTCTGACCCTTCGGGCTTCTTCGTTCAGAGTTCAAGCTTTAGCTTGCTGTTACGCGAAAAACAGCCTAAAGGCTGAACTCTAAACTGAGAAAATCGGTTAAAATACCCGCGGCTACGAAGATCCACTTCCTCTTTTCACCAGCAACTATGAAGAAAATCTACCTCCCGTACCTCTTCATTCTCTTGTTAACGCTGGGTGTCCAGCCGGGATTTGCCCAGCAACAGCAATGCACGCCCCCAACCCCGCTCACGACCGGACAGGCGCCGAACATCTTCAACGCCGAACAGGAAGTCATGCTCGGAGATGCCGTCGCTGAATACATTCAGCGCGACTACAAGGTCATCGAGGATCCGGAGGTGAACGCCTACCTCACCACCATCGGCGAACGGCTCACTAAGCACCTGCCACTGAACCGTCTCCGATTTGAGTTCTTCCTGGTGGATCTTCCGGATGCCAATGCCTTTGTGCTTCCGAACGGGCGGGTTTTTGTCTCGCGAAAACTAGTCGCGGCCGCAGTCACCGAAGACGAACTGGCGGGTGTCATCGCACACGAGTTGGGCCACCTCGTCGCGCACGATACAGCGATCGACGTCACTCGCCAGTTCAAAGAAGTACTCGGCGTCACCTCCGTCACGGATCGCAAGGACATCTTCGATAAGTACAATCAACTGATCGAGAACCTCAACCGAAAGCCGGGCGCGTTCAAAGTAGGCGACCGCGAAAGGGGTCAAATCTTTGCCGATCAAGCCGGACTTTACGCTCTTGTCGCCGCCGGTTACGAAGCCGCGTCGATGGCCCGCTTCTGGGATCGCGTCACCGGCACTCAAGGCAAAAAAGGCTCCTGGTTCTCAGATCTCTTCGGCACTACTCGCCCCGAGCAACGTCGCTTGCGCGAAATGACGAAAGGCGCAGAGGCCCTTCCCGCTGCTTGCCGTCAACGACCTCCTGCAAGTCAAACAGAAGTCTTTGCGCAATGGCAGTCGAAAGTGATTGCTTACACCGGTCTCGGACGGCGCGAGTCGGTTCATGGCGTTTTGTCTAAACATCAACTCAATCCACCGCTGCGCAGCGACATTCTTCATCTGCGTTTTAGTCCCGATGGAAACTATCTTCTCGCCCAGGACGATGCCGGTATCAATGTTCTATCGCGTGAGCCCTTCGCTCCTCTCTTTCGTATCAACAGCGAATTCGACACTTACTTCGCCAACTTCAGTCCGGATTCGAAAGAGATCGTTTTCTATACTGACAATTTGCGCGTCGAACGCTGGAGTATTGCCGAAGCACGTCAAATCGATGCGAAGGAAGTGGTGCTGCTGAAAGGCTGTCTGCAAACTTCCCTGTCGTCAGATGGCAAGTTGATGGCATGTTTGGATCCGGAGTTTGAGTTGAGCCTGATCCGAGTTGCAACCGGCGAAGTCGTCTGGCGTAAGAAGGAATTCTACGAGCCGAACTACTACCAGGCCGCCAGTATCTATTCGGCCTTGCGCCTGCGCTCCGAAGACAGCAGCGACTTAAGCCTCTCGTTGCTCAACATGAAGTTCTCACCTGACGGTCGTTACTTCGTCGCCGGCTATCGAGCTGTGCAGGATTTCACGGGAGCGCACGCCGGCGATTACGGCGAAGTGATCGACACGAGCACGCTGACTAAGGTCCCGATTTCAGACTCGCTCAAACGACTCCTCGCTGGTGGTTTCACCTTCCTCGGCAACGATCGGATGGCCGGCATAAACCATGAGGACATCAAGAAGTCGGCAATAATCGAGTTCCCCAGCGGCAGGCCGTTAGTGGAACTCGAACTGTGGCGCAAGGGAATGACCGGGGCAACTCGCGGCGACTATCTGCTGATTCGTCCGATCAAGGACTACGCGCTGGGCGTGTTGGACCTCAACACCAAAACCATTGCGAAAGCTAACAAGCGTGCGGCACTCGACATTTACGCGCCGTTCTTCGTCGCCGAAATGCGCAACGGGCAGGTCGGTTTGTATCGCATGGAGAAAAACGAACTCGTTGCGACCACGGTATTATCCAACGCCACTCTCGGTCGTTTGCGAGTTGCCGAGGTGTCGCCGGAGTTGAAGTGGCTGGCACTCTCGGGACGCTCGCGCGGCGGTGTTTGGAACTTAGGTAAAGGCGATGCGGCTTTAGAACTACGCGATTTCCGGGGTGGCTACCTCAGCGACGATGGTCAATTCTTCGCAGACTTTCCCAAGACTGAAGACGTCGAACGCAATATTGCAAGGTTCAACCTGAATACCGGCGAAGCCGTGAGTGGGCCAAAGCTTCAGGGCAACACGTCTCATCAGTACGGCCAGTATCTCTTTACGATCAAGATGGCCAAGAGCCTGGATTCCGGCGATCGCAAGAAGTTGGCGCCGGGAGTCTACCGGCGAAACGTGATCGTAGAGACGTTGGACGCGCGCACGATGAAGACGTTGTGGACGCAGACTTTTCCCAAAGAATCGCCGCGTGTCTGGATCGCTTCGAACAATCAAACCATGGTGATGGTCTGGGATATTTCCAGCGAGACTGCAACGGCCGAGATCGGCGCCGATCCGCGACTCAAAGAGCAGTTCGCCAAAATGAGGGAGAAGGAAGGCGACTACTTTCTCAAGATCGTGGACGCGGAAAACGGAAAAGAGACTGGCAAACTATTGATCGAAACCGGCAAGGCGTCGTTTCGCGTGGCGGGTATCTTCGCCGCCGGCGATTCGGTGATCGTTCGGGACAATCAAAACCGCGTACTCGTTTACTCACTCAAGACCGGTGAACAGAAAGGTCGCGTGTTTGGCAGTTATGCGACTGTCTCGACGGTTGCCAGACTGCTTTGTGTTGAGAACGAGATGGGCAAGATTGCTGTTTACAATCTCGAGTCGATGGAAAAGCTCGACGAGTTTAGTTTCTCGAGTCCGATTTCGATGATGCGGTTTAGTCAGGATGGCCGGCGTCTGTTCGTGCTGACAGCCTCGCAAACGGTTTACATCCTTGACGTATCGTCGCTACCAAAGAAATGAAGAACGGGCGGCCACGGAGTGCCGCCCCTACAAATATTTCTCGTCGCTCTTTGTGGGGGGCGGCCACGGAGGGGTGGGCACAAATATTCTCGTCGCTTTTTTTGTAGGGGTGGCACTCCGTGGCCACCCGTCTTACCATTACCAGGCGATCTGCGTTACCATGCGCGCGCATTCCAACGCGTCTTGATCAGTAACAATTCGGCTTCGACAGGGAGACACCAGACATGCGCTCTTTAGTTGTCGTTCTACTACTCTGCTGTTTTCTGACTCAGATACCCGCGCAAACAAACACGCGTGGTAACGGCGGCTCGCGCCCCAAGGCCGCGCCCGCGGATCCAAATGGCGGCAAACCAACCGTCAGCGAAATGCGGGCATCGATCGAACGCTACACGCTCGATCGCGGCAGTCTCACGCGCTCCTATCCGGTGGCTGTTTCGCGCAACCGACGTGAACGCTTCAAGAAGTTCTACACCGAGTGGTTGACGTCTTTGCAGAGCCAGGACTTCGACTCGATGAGCCAGGACGGCAAGATCGACTACATCCTTTTCAAGAACCATCTCGAATACGAGTTGCGACAACTCGACATCCAGGGGCGCCAGATCGGCGAGATCGAGCCGCTCATTCCCTTCGGCGCAAAAATCATCGAGCTGGAAGAGTCGCGCCGGCGCATGGAGCCGATCAATTCGTCGAAGATCGCCGCAACGCTCAACGACCTGCGAAAGCAAGTGGACGATCGGCGCCGTGCGATGGAGATGAGCCTGCGTGCTGAGGCTCGCGGCGGCACCGATGGAAGTGCCGGCTCCGAAGCGCTTCGTCCGAAGAAGACGGTCGCGAACCGCGCCGTCGCAGCTATCAACGGCCTGCGCAACAACCTGCGAAACTGGTACACGTTCTACAACGGCTACGATCCGATGTTCACCTGGTGGAACGAAGAACCATACCGTACGCTCGATCAGGCGATGACTGCCTACGCTAGCTTCATCAGTGAACGAGTAGTTGGCATCAGATCAGAAGGCGGGCAGACGCCTGCGGCGCCGACGCGCGGTGGCGGCGGTCCGGGCGGCGGAGGTGGTGGTCAGGGCGGAGGTGGTGGTCAAGGTTTTCAACGTCCCGGCACTGCGAACGCGCGGCCTGGTGACTCCAGCGACATCGTCGGTGATCCGATCGGGCGTGAAGCACTTTTGAGCGAGTTGCGCTCGGAGATGATTCCCTACACGCCGGAAGAGATCATCGCCATCGGCGAAAAGGAAATGGCGTGGTGCGAGAACGAAATGAAAAAGGCGTCGCGCGAACTTGGGTACGGCGATGATTGGCACAAGGCACTCGAGCACGTCAAGAACCTTTACGTCGAACCGGGCAAACAGCCGGAGATGATCCGCGATCTCGCCCTCGAAGCGATCAAGTTTGTCGAAGACAACAACCTCGTAACTGTTCCTGAGCTGGCGCGGGAGAGTTGGCGCATGGAGATGATGACTCCCGAACGACAGCTCGTAAGTCCGTTCTTCCTCGGCGGCGAAGTCATCCAGGTCTCTTTCCCGACGAACACGATGGCCCACGAGCAGAAGATGATGAGTATGCGCGGGAACAACATTCACTTCTCGCGCGCGACGGTTCATCACGAACTCATCCCGGGTCATCACCTCCAGGGTTTTATGTCTGCGCGCAACAAGCCGTATCGCGGCGTGTTTGGCACTCCGTTTTGGAGTGAAGGCAATGCGCTCTATTGGGAGCTGTTACTGTGGGATCTGAACTTTGCAAAGACGCCCGAGAATCGCATCGGAATGCTCTTCTGGCGCATGCACCGCTGCGCTCGCATCATCTTTTCAATGAGTTTTCACCTGGAGAAGATGACGCCGCAGGAGTGTATCGAGCTGCTGGTCAACAAAGTCGGGCACGAACGGGATAACGCGACGGCTGAGGTACGGCGTTCATTCGACGGGAGCTATGGACCGCTCTACCAGATCGCGTACCTGATCGGTGGCTTGCAGCAGTACTCGATGCACAAGGAGCTGGTGGGAACGGGCAAGATGACGAACAAGCAGTACAACGATGCGTTGCTGAAGGAGAACCGGATCCCGATCGAGATGCTGCGTGCGGCGATCACGAATCAGAAGCTGACGCGTGATTTCGTGACGAGCTGGAAGTTCTACGGGCCAACCCCGTAAACACAGATCACACGGATAAAAACGGATCAGATCCGTCTGATCCGTTTAATCCGTGGTCGGTTTTACTTCCGATACCAGAGCTGCAGCTTCACCATCATCGGCTCACTCGGCTTCATCATCGGCCGGTAGAACAACAACTGTGGGGCCGGCGCGCTCGAAGTTAGTGCCCTCGTGTTCGCATCCTTCTCTTCCCTGGTCCAGGTCTGCCCGGCGATCGCCATCTCCATACGCCCGACGCCATTACTCCAGGCCTTCTCCCACTTGGCCACCTGATCATGCGACAGTCGCTGCGCCTTCTCGGTGATCGTCAAATCCTCGAGCGGCGTCGGCGTCACGAGCACGCTCAAGACCTCCGCTACCTGATCCGGACGGCTGCGCCTGATCGTGAAAAACGGCGGACTATCGTCCTGCGCCGGTATCTCGAGCAACCTGCCAACCGTGACCTGGTTGTCACCACTCAGCGTGCGCGTAGTGGGAAAGATCAAGTAAGGATCGCCGAGAGAGCCGTCCGCGAATTGCTCGCGATCGATCACGTACAAGTATCCCGAGCGCGCCGCTTCGACGCTGATGCGCACCCGGTCACCCGGCTTGAGTCGCGTGTTGGCAGAGATTCGCTCTGGCACCCACTCCGTGTTCGCGCCATCATCGTGGACCACCAAACGTTCGCCTGTGTCGGTTCGACTGGCCTGACGCAGGCGCCAGATAGTGACGCCGACCACAGTGTCGGGCGCAACATTATCGACTGGCACTTGGGGGGTAGCAATTCGATATCGTGCCTTCGACCGCCGCCGGGCCGGCGTCTTCTGGTTGGGACCGCCGGCAAACGCCGTGTCCCAAAGTTTCCGCGTGGTGTCGTCCTGTTTTTGAGCACTTACGGGCGCCAGCAAACAAGCACCGGCGAGCAGTGACAACAATGCAAAAGTTCCGATCAGTCTCATGAAGAACTTCTCACCTCCACTCCCCCTGCATGACAAACGCTGCCCAGTAATACGGCGAATCCATTTGCTTTATGCGCATCATCTCAATCTGCGCTGCCCGCAACGCCGCTGCTGGAGTTTTATTGCTGCGCAACATTCCGTTGTACAGCCGGTGCATCAAGATGGCTGTCGCTCTGTCGTTAACGTTCCATAGACTGACAATCACGCGACGGGCGCCCGCGTACATAAATCCGCGCGTGAGTCCTTCTAAACCTTCACCGGCCACGTCTTTCCCGAGACCCGTTTCGCAGGCGCTCAAGACGACCAACTCGGCCGGTAGTTTGAGATTGTAAATATCGTGCGCGCGCAGAAATCCATCCTGCGGTTTACCCTGCGCGTCAACCATCGAGAGCACGATCGCCGAGAGGTCCGCACGTTCCGTGTCGAGATAACCGTGCGTGGCGAAATGCACGTAACGATACTTGCTCAACTCGTCACTCGTTGCGATCGATCGGTTCGCGCCGAAGTCGACTACTTTCATGCTCGACTCACGCGGCGCGACGGCGAGGATGCGATCCGCTTCGGATCTAGTGTACGGCAGCCGTCGAATAGCCATTTGACCGTTGCCACCGGGTCCAGCGACATGCTCGATGATCCTAGTTGAGTCAGTAGCATTCGACTGTGCGACTGAGGCTGCTCCCTTGACTCGCGCATCGCTCGTGGAAAACACCGGATCGGCGATCACCGCAACTGTCTTCGGCGCCGGCTCGCGATTCGATAGGTTCCGTCGTTGCAAAGCGAACGCAGAAGCAGACTGAAGGCTGACGATCTCGTGATCGAAAATGATTGGACGCTTCTCTGCATCCTGCAAAGCCGCGAACGGCACGTACTGCAAAGCACCATCGGCAACAATAACCAGCCGCTTATTTGCGAAACTATCAGCCGCGGGGGAGAGGATCATCCGGCTCAACTGTGCTGCCGCCTGGTGTACCTTCTGATCACTCTCGTAAATTCGATCTCTTCGCTGCGCAGGCGTTTCCAACGACTTGACCACACTACGCGCAACCAGTGATTCAGACATCTGCCGCGCAACGGTTTCGATCTGCTGCCGCTTCGGCAGTGCAAAAGTCTTCAAAGAATCCGGCGCCACAACCCAGAGATAACTGCGCTCCTGGCCGAGCGCGTATTCGAGCAACACAGTCTCGGAATCCAACTGGGCCTGAATCTCTTTCAAACCGAGTGGCTGCGGTTGAGTCAAAGCCGAATACTGGGGACTGTTCCTCCGAATCGCGGACTGCACCTGTTGAAACTCTTCTTCGAGCGCGCTGATCTCTTTTTGCAGCGTCGCAATCTCCTGAGCACTGCCCTTGCGCGCCTTGAGTTGCATCTCGCGTTGCGCTTTCGCGTTGAGCACGAGCTTTAGATCGCGTTCTTTTTCGAGCAAACCGGGCTCGATTCCCTGCCGGATATCGATCGGCGCTTCGTTTAACTTTTCAACCAAACTCCGCGCACGTCCGCGCTCGCTCGCCTTCAAAGCCTCCGCATCAAATCCCTGCGCTGGATTTTTGGCGTGCTGCCGCATCAAGAGATCGATATAAAACTCGTACGCATTTTCGACCGACGCTCGATAGGAGGCGCGCAACTGGAGACTACCGGAGCGAGAACGCACGGTTTCGATCTGGGCAATCGACTCGGCAATGTTCTTCCGCGCTGCTTCAAAACTGCCACGCTTATCTTCCGAGCGAGCGACGCCTTCCAGCACTGTAGCGGCGCTGTCCGGATCGCCGATATTGCGGAAGATCGCGAGCGCCTGGTTGAAGTATTCGAGCGCCTTGTCAGGCTGATTTAGTAGATTGTGGGCCTCGCCGAGATTTGTGAGCGCGAAGGCCTCGCGCCGAACGTTACCGGCCGTGCGTTGAATCTCGAGCGCCTGGCGGTGATATTCGACAGCCTTGTCCAACTGTCCTTGCGCTGAATAGGTGACGCCGATCTGATCGAGCGTTTCGCCTTCATTCGATCGATTGCCGGTTTCCTTCTGAATCGCCTGCGCTTTGCTGTAGTAATCAAGCGCTTTCGGATAGTCGCCCATACGGCCATAGACGCGGCCGATATTCAGGAGTGTGTAAGCTTCAGTATTCCTGTTGGTGCCCGTGCGAACGAGAGGAAGGGATTCCTGCAAATAGTCGAGCGCCTTTTGCTCCTCGCCCGACTGGTAATAGGTGATACCGATGTTGCCGAGCGCCACAGCCTCATTCTCTTTACTGCCGAGACTTCGGTAAACCACCAGAGCCTGTCCGTAATAATCCAGCGCCTTTTCCCAATTCGCGCCATCGTTGTAAATCTTGCCGATGTTGTTGAGCGCATTCGCTTCTGCCAGGCGCCAGCCGCCTTCGCGCGCTAACTCCAACGCCACATCGTAGTGACGCAGGGCCTGGCCGACATCGCCGATGAAGTCGAGCATGCCGCCGACAAAAGTTTCCGTTCCCGCTTCGAGTCGTTTATCGCCGAGGGCAACGGAGATTGCGAGGGTTTGGTTGAAGTAGTTGAGCGCCTCTCGAAACTCATTCAAAGGGTACAAGGCGATGCCGATCGCCATGAACGTCAACGCACGACGGTACGTATCGCCTGCGGCTTCAAAGAGCGGTAACGCCTCTTTGCATTTCTCGATCGCTGCCCGTCTCGATGCCGCAGTCTGCTGCGCCCTGAGTTTTCTTGCTTCGTCAAACGCGGCTTGGGCGGCGGCGTGTCCTTTATCGACTACGGTCGCCTCGCGCAGAGCGACGATCTGTATTTGGTAGCGCCCGGCGTGCGCTTTGTTGGGAGAACGCACGTCAACGCGATATTCGCCGGGAACCGCGGCTACCAGAAGAACGGGCTCGGTGCCCCAACGCTCATTGGGGCTCTGGCTCTCGGTTAGTTGCTTGCCGTCGGGACCGAAAACAGCAGTGATTACGTCGATGTCTTTCTGCTCGACGAGCGCATAGAGAAACTGATTTGCGGCGAGTTGGATCTTGAAAGAATGGGTGTCGCCACCTTTTAGTTCGCGTTCAACCGCAGAGAGGGCCGGCAAATCGGGGGAGGTTTGAGCGAACACGGGCGCGACACACGTCAAGAGTATCGCCAGATGTAAAAGCACGAGCCCGAAGAGTTTGCTTTTCATGATCCTTGGAAACGCTGATTATTCCGGCGCTTCCTCATTATTAAAACAATGGAGTCAGTACCACCCTGGGCTGGTGGTACTGACTCATGCCGCGATCTTACGCGTACGCCGATGAGGCTTCTTCTTCGGGATCTCCCGATCCACCTGCCTGAGCCTGGAACGTTCCGCTTTCGTCACCCTCTTCGGGGAGAGGAGAGGCTGGACCGTTGACGATCCAGCTTCCAGTAGCCCGCTTCGGATCGATGACAAACGGGTTAGCAACATTGGCAGGATTCGGAATCGTCCAAATCAGGTTCTGAAGCGTGAACTGGAAAGACGAACCGCTGGTGATTTCTGACGCGAGCAGCGTGTTGTCCTGAGCGTAAAGGTTATAGACTCCGGCGCCCGTGGGCTGAAAGTAACAGTTTTTCAGGTCGTCCCTATCGTTACCGCCCTCGACGTCGGTGATCTTTATTTTGTCTGGCATTGATTCTGTCTCCTCTCTGGCATTTGTAGTGACTGGGCACAGCCAAAAGGGGGCTGGGCTCCTGGGCTAACGCAAACAAGCAAAATCGCGGCTGCTTCTATCTATTAACGCGGGAATTTCTCAGGAAAACCACCATATGGGAACGATGGCTTGTGGGAAAATCCACCCGGAGCAACTGGGCATTCTGGATGGCGGTCATCATATTCTTGAGACGTGAGTGGGTCAATGACTTTCTGGGGATAAAGGCCTAAACAGTTTTAACCACAAAGACACGAAGGCACGAAGTAAAAACAACCTTTGTGTCTTTGTGTCTTTGTGGTTAAGAACTCTCTCGCGTCAATGATGTTCAAGCTTGATCGAGTACACGAGGAGTTTACCGGGGGCCTTAACGATCGTCTGCTTTTCTTGCTTCTCGGAGGTAGGGACTGTGGCAGCATGCCTCGTTAAAAGGGCTTGCACGGCTTTGCGCTGATCTGAGTCCTTTATAAGTCCATCATCCACCGGGTTCGCAAACCGCTTCAACGCCTCGAGCTCAGGCACGGCTTCCGCAGCGAAGACAAACCACACTTTCTCCACACCCTGCTCGGCGTCAAACCTGATCCACGACTGCTCCGGAATCTGAACCAACTGTTCACCCGCAAGCAAAGCCGATCCCTTGTTGGCCGTTGAAGATGGAAACAGGATCACATACTCAGGCTCCTGCGCCGGCCCTTCGTTCAGAATGTAAAGGTGTCCGGCCTGCGGGCTGCGCACATTTATTCTGATGTGATAGTCGAGCTCGAAATTGATCTCACTCGCCAGCGTAAACGGATCCTGATACGGCTTCCCGTCTCTGAACTTCTGTACTGTCACCCAATACGCAAGCGTACGCTCTTCGGTAGGAACCGCCGGCGGCGTGGTGACCGGCGCAGTGTTCCGCACCCGGATAGCACGCCAGATACTCGCGCCAAAGAACGCCGCAGTAAATGCAACCATCGCGATCAACACGACGGCCACCACGCGCTTCTTCCCTGGTCCCGCAACAGCTTCATTGCCCGTTAACGCGGCGCGAGGAGTTGTCGGCGATGAAGTGCGGTCGATCTCAGTCGCAACATCGAGCCGCTTCTTCAAACTACGCAGATCGATGACCATGTCTCTGGCAGTTTGATAACGTTCATCGGGATTCTTGCTGAGCGCCTTCGAGACGATCCGCTGCAATTCGTCAGGCACCCTTGGGTGCGTCAATTGACTCAGCGATGCCGGTTCCTTCTCGAGAATCTGCACGATCGTGTGGCTGGTTGTCGCTCCTTTAAAAGGCATTA
>JBIOVO010000062.1:0-3506 GCA_044867735.1 Pyrinomonadaceae bacterium
GCAATCGTCATCATTTTCATGGAACTTATAGTATGGTCGGAAAGAATAGTTAAGTAGACAAGATTTATCGGAAGCATCAGGTGATTGTGTGTTTTAACTAAACATTAGAACGAGTCTCGTTCCTCCCGTGACGTCATGGACCCCCGGAGCTAAATGCTCCGGGGGTTCTGGCGTATTAGGAGTGAAGTTTAACAACGTTGGCCGTCGAGGGGGTCGCCCGTGGGTACGCTTTCCAAGAGCTTGCTCTTGTTTAGTCTGAACTGGCTGGATGCGCAACTAACCCTTGTTTGGATTCGTCTGAACGTCGCCACCGAAGGCAATATCTTGATGGCCCGCGTTCTGGAGCATGGCGAGGTTAGTTTTTTTGCTTTGAAAATTGCCATCGGCGCCGGCGCCGCCTACATCCTTTATCGTTGCCATCATTTGCCACTCGCCAGGCATGGTCTAACAGTAGTTCTTGGGATGTACCTCGTGCTGATGGTCGTTCATGCCGCCACCGGTTGTCTTGCACTGGGCTGGGATGGACCGATCGTAGTTCTCAGTTTCGTCGAGAAACTACCCAACGTCGTTCACTCGTTGTTTGTTTAGAACTCCAATCATTTCGGAGTCAGTACCGGTGCACTGGTGCTGACCTGAAACTCGCCTAAGCTTCCCTGCGTTGTTACAATCGTCTCGCAACGACACTGGTTTCAAAAGCATCTTAACGCCGATGTTAAGCGAGGAGCCCTGGACGATTTTTTAGAGAGGGAAGAGTTTTATGTACAGACTTTCCGCACGCCAAATCTTATTGATTGCTCTTATTTCAGCATTGTTTGCGGCTGGAGCGGTTGCGATTGTAGACCGCATCTCGAATCGCCTTCAGCCATTAACTTCGGCGTTCACAGAGACGCCACCGGCCGGAATTGCCGATCCGTCAGTTGCAACTGACGAACAGAACAACATCGAGGTCTACCGCGCACTGAGCCCCGGGGTTGTGTTTATTCATTCAACTTCCTACGCCCGCGATTTCTTCGGCTTCGTTGAACCGCAGGAGGGTTCAGGTTCAGGTTCGATCCTGGATCAGCAGGGCAACATCCTGACGAATTACCACGTCATCGCCGGCGCCCAAAAGCTTTCCGTCAGCATTGGTGGACAGAAGGAGTATTCGGCTGTGGTCGTCGGCGGTGATCCTGACACGGATCTCGCCGTTATCCGTTTGACCGAGAGACCGGCCGGAAAACTCACCGTCATCCCAATGGGTGACTCAGACAAGCTGGCCGTCGGTCAGAAAGTTCTGGCCATTGGCAACCCGTTCGGTATGGATCGCACATTGACCACCGGCGTTATCAGTGGGCTTCAGCGACCAATACGCGCACGAAACAACCGCCTGATCGAAGGGGCTATTCAAACTGACGCTTCGATCAATCCCGGTAACTCCGGTGGACCGCTGCTCGACTCGCGCGGCAGCATGATCGGTATCAATTCGCAGATCCTTTCGCCGTCAGGTAGCTCGGCGGGTATCGGTTTCGCAGTGCCGGTGAGTATCGCGAAACGTGTTGTGCCGCAGTTGCTCAAAAACGGCTCGGTGCGTCGTCCGAAACTCGGCATCAACACTCGCGACGTGGCCGCGTTCCGCAATCAGGTTGATCTGCCAACGGAAGATGGTGTTTTAATCATCCAGGTCGCGCGTGGCAGCGGCGCCGCTCTGGCTGGTCTTCGTGGCATGCAGCAAACGGAGACGGGCGACTTCGAACTGGGCGACATCATTGTCGGCATCGACAACGACAAGGTTGGTAACTCCGACGATCTGTTCCGCGTGCTCGACAAGCATCAGATCGGCGAAACAGTTCAGGTTCAAATCTGGCGAAACGGTAGAAAGACGTCGGTTCCAGTGCGTTTGACGGAATCTCCTGATTCACGACGTTGATCCTATGAACCAGACGACCCACTTCTTCAATTTGGGTTATGGCTGGCTCTGCAAACATTGCAGCGCGGAGGACACTGAACGTAAGCACTCTCACAATCGTCAGGGGGAACACCGCGCGGCTCAGTTGCCGCTGGCAAGGTGGGTTCAGGAAGAAGAGCGCTATGGGATGGTTTGCACGCGCTGTGGAATCTTTGAACAGGCTCGAAAACCTAACTAAGCCATCCGCAGATTGCACAGATTTATCTGCGTAATCTGTGGATGGTTTTTAGTGGCCAAACTCTGCTTCGTAATCCCTGAGGCTGCGCGTGATCACATCCAGCGCCTCGTGGCGATCGTAAACGTCCACAATCTCCACCTTCTTATTCGCATCGCTCGGCAGTTGTTTATAACTGAGGAAGTAGTGCCTCAACCTGTCGATTAGCCCCTGCGGCAGATCGCGAATCTCCATCATTCGTCCGAAGGCCAGATCGGCTTCGAGTACCGCGATGATCTTGTCGTCAGCCTGCTGGCCGTCAATCATTCTCAGGCCACCAATCGGCCGCGCGTGCAGAAAGAAACTGCCGTGTGCGAACGTCTTTTCCGAAAAGACGCAGATGTCCATCGGATCCTTGTCGCCTTCGATACCTGTGCGACCGGTGCGTAGTTCGCAGAGATCCGCCACTTCACGGTCGCAGTATGTTTGCGGGATGAAACCGTAAAGCGTGGGGCACATCGATGAGAAACGTTGCGGCCGATCGACGCGCAAATGGCCCGACCACTTGTCCAGCTCGTATTTGACAGGATCAGTCGGCACTATCTCGATGTAGGCATTGACCAGCTCCGGCGTTCTCGGTCCCGGCGTGACGCCGTGCCAGGGATGGGCTTGAAACAATTGTTTTTCCATCGGTTCTTAGCGCTTTCTTTTCGATTCGGCGTCGATGATAAAATGCCGCCAGTCTGAATCCAAACTCCGCCAATGGCTGCCAGCGCTGAAATCATTGCCAAGCCTGTCGCCGGCGCAATCTCGTTGCGTTGGATCATCGGTGCGCGCGACGACCTGATCTGGTTTATCGGGTCGGTCGTCTCCAGCTACCTGATGTTGTTTCTGTACGTTTCGGGCCTGATGCCGCTCTTGCCGATGGTGGCGCTCTGGGCGATTCTGATCGATGCACCGCACGTGTTCGGCACGTTCTCGCGCACGTACTTTGATCGTTCTGAAAGACAGAATCGCGCGCGATTGCTTTGGGGGTCGCTGCTGTTCTTTGCGATCGGACCGGTGGCGGTGCTCGCGGGCTTCGGTTTTGTGTTTCTGTTCATCGCGGCGCTCTGGGCTTACTACCACCTCGTCAAACAGCACTACGGATTCATGGTGCTCTACAAGAAGAAGAACGGCGATCTGGCGAAAGTCGACAACGTACTCGATCGCGCGTTTCTCTTGTTTGCGTTCAACTATCCGTTCGTCGAGTTTATCGCGCGAGATCCGGAGGCGATGGCGCGCGTACCGGCGGCGTTGCACGGCGGCGTGAATGGTTTTGCGAAGCTCCTGCTCGCAGGGACGTTGCTTACGTTTGTCGTGTGGATCGGCCGCCAGGTGCAGCGTGCGTTTACGGGGGAGCCGTTG
>JBIOVO010000063.1:0-11475 GCA_044867735.1 Pyrinomonadaceae bacterium
CAGATTGCCACGCTGCCAGTGTGTGTGCGCGTAGTGTGGCGCCCAACGCACCGCCTGGTCCAACGCGTCGAGCGCGCCTTGTGTGTCGCCGGCTTCTTCCCTTGCGTTTCCCAACTCGAGCCAAAGAATATCGTCGCGGTGTCGCAGACTTGTCGCCGACTCCAGCGCCTGACTTGCTTCGGCAGTCCTTTGCTGCAAGTTCAGAACTCTTGCGCGAGCGCGATACGCCTCAGGGTCGGAAGGAGTAATACGAACAGCTTCGTCCGCCGCCGGAAGAGAGTTCACTGCGATAGCGAACCTTCCGAGCAGTCTCGAGAAGCCGAACCTCGCGCTGGCTTGAATGATGAAGAGACAGAATGCGATAGCGAGGATCGCAACGGCAAGACGCATTGGCCGCAAATTAGGTCGGATCACGTGATCAAACCGAGAAAGAGTTAAACCACAAAGACACAAAGACACAAAGTCTATTTAATAAACTTTGTGTCTTGGTGTCTTTGTGGTTAAGAAATCTAACTACGGATTGGAACCGCTCGGGTTGTCCTGGAAGAAAAGCGGCGTTGAAGCCGCGGCGCCAATACCACTAATAATCGCGATCGTCGCCGGCCAGCCGAGTCCGAAGAGGCCTCCAGGGCTGGTCGGGCTCACGGGATCCGCCACAGCCGCTGCGGGTGGGTTGCAGAGTCGCAGTACACCACCGGCGGCCGGATCAGTTTTACCTGCGGAACCTTTATCAGTTTCGATCTCGCCGGTCGTCTTCTTCTTCGCGGTCAAAACCGCGCAGCCGGCGATGAGCAACACTTTAACGTTGCCCTGATCGTCGTAATTAAGAACGAGCTTGGTGTTGGGCGCGATATCGAGTGAACCGAGTGGTCCAAGATTGACGGTCGCCGATTGATCGGCTCCAGTCTCGATAGTCGCTCCGGTGAGAATCGAAGCGCCGCTGCTGGCACTTAGACCATTAACTGTGATTGGTTGATTGTTGCGGGTTGTTAGTCGAGCGACCACTTGTTGCGGCATCGCTATCGTGACGGTCGAGTTGTTCGGCTCAGCCAAACCAACTTGGAGACCAACCTGTGTCACAGCGAAAAGTAGTAACGTCGCAACTGCTCTGGGACCGTTACGTCGTTTTGCGTTCATCAAAAGTATCCCTTCTCTAGAAGAAACCACTCGGCGACTGACAATACCCAATGCAATGCCCAAATGCTGGCCCGCTTACTGGGCGTAAGTCTACTGTTCTTTAATGTTTAGGTCAATGCTTTTCTACTACTACTTTAATTTTTAATCGGGGCTCATCGCTGGCGCACATGCTTCTGGAAAAACTCCTCCGCCAACGCCGGATCAACCTTCTTCAGTTTGTTGTACTGGTCCAGGGCGCTTTTTCGATCTCCGAGCGCCACAAGCGTCAACGCGAGATTGAAATGCGCTTCACCGTAATCGGGCTTTATGCGTATCGCTTCCTTGAAACAGGCCGACGCTTCACGATAGCGCCTGGTACGAAAATAGACAGTGCCTAGATTGTTGTTTGTTTCGGCATTCGCAGGCTTGAGCGAGAGTGTCTTCTTGTAAGCGGCAATCGCTTGATCGAATTGCTGATCCTTGTAGAGCGCAGTCCCAAGACTGTTGTAAGCCTCCGCATAATCCTTCTTGAGATTCACCGCCTGTTGAAATTCGGCGACAGCGTCCTTGAACTGTCCACGGTTGTAGTGCGCAGTACCGAGATTGTAGTGAGCTTCCGCAAAATCAGGCTTTGCGCGCGTCGCACGAGCAAGAACGCCCACTGCTTCCTGAGGCTGTCCGAGTTTGTTGTAGGCAGCGCCGAGATTGTTCAGAGCTTTAACGTAATCCGGTTTTAGTCTCAGTGCTTCTTTGTAAGCGTCAACTGCCTGACGCAAATACTGTGTTGCCGCAGTTCGGTCGAGCGTTTCCGCGACCTTCGCGTAAGCAAAACCAAGATTGTTGTGGGCCACCGGATTACCGGCGCGAAGCCGAATTGATTCCTGCAACTCCGTGATCGCGCTGCGAATATCTCCCAGAGAGATCAACAAGCTACCAAGGTTGGTTTTCGCTTCCGCGTAATCCGGCTTCAACTGAATCGCGCGACGATAAGCTGTCGCCGCTTCGCGATGTCTGCCGGTCATGTAATAAGCGTTTCCGAGGTTGTAGTGAGCGTCAGCAGAATCGGCGTTGACAGCTATCGCGCGGCGAAAACTGTCCAACGCTCGTTCAAACTGTTCGAGCACATACATCGCCGCGCCGAGATTATTCAACGCATCCGCATCGTTTGGATTCAGGCGAACGGCTTCATTGAAAGCGTTAGCAGCCTCTTGATAACGTCCCGCTTTGTACAAGCTCGCGCCGAGGTTGCTGTACGCTCCGGCATTCGTCGGTTCGAAGCGGACCGTTTGTTCGTAGGCTTTCGCGGCGTCGGCGAAACGTCCGAGCATGAAATAGGTGTCACCAACGGAGGCGTTTGCTTCAACATCCTGCGGCGACTGCTTTACTGCGTTCTGGTAGGCTTCGAGTGCTCGCGCAAACTCGCTCCGATCGTAGTGAGTGTCTCCCTGGGTTTTGAAATCTTCAGTTCGATCAGTGGTTGAGGCGACGCTGGTTGTCGCAGGTTGAGTTGCTGGCGGCCGCGTGGTGTTTCTAGCGACTTCAGTGGCGCGTCCGGATCGCGGTGGACGTCGCACCGCCATCACCGTCGCCGCGCCACCGGCGAGATCTCGAACTCGCTGCGGTTTAAAAATCACCGCCGCACCGCCAACGATGTCCTGCCCCTGGAAAGCGAGACTCCCACCGATGTCCTGAACGAGCGGCACAACGGCGAACACCAACGCAAATGCCAGGATCGCTTTCATCTGCTTTCTCGTGACTGAATTGTTGTGGTCGCGATCATTATCAGCGTGATGAACACAACGGCATTCCCGATCATGTGCAAACCGAAATCAACCATACTGTGAGCGGCGACGCCGACGATTCCGAGCACTGCGCCGAACCTCGCCGCGCGTTTATATCCCGTGTCCGTTGTGAGATTGTGGCGCACAAGTCGAATCACCGCGAGGGCGAACCAGACCGCAATAGCCAAACCGATCAGGCCACCGCTGGAGAGTATTTCAAGATAATCGTTGTGTGCCTCCTGCGGCGTCATCAGTCCTGAGGCTTCGTGGTAAGCCGTGATGCCAATCCAGTAACCACCAAAACCCACGCCGAGGATCGGATGCGCGGCAAACATCTTAAAACTCGCGCGCCAGATCTCGTTCCTGCTCGCGCCTTCACGTGTTGTTGCTCCTTGCGTGAACTCACTGCTGGTGGCCTCGAAGTTACTGGTGAGCCGATCGCCGCCAACCCACATCGTGCCAATCAAGACGCCGGCGACGAGCACGACGATCAACGCTGCTCTCACAACGAACGATCTCGCTACGCGCGGGAGTTCATTTGAGTTAAGCAACAGCAATGCAGCGGCGACAATCTGAGTCAACATGGCCAGAATGCCGCCACGGGAATTTGCGAGCACCAGTCCGGTCCAAATCGGCAGCAACAACGAAACGTAGATCAGGACGCGATCTCTTTTCACAACGCCGGAAAGCAGGATGCCGAGGCCGAGCCCAAACGCCATCTCCATCAGATAGGCGAAGTGGTTCTTGTTAACGAACTGGCCGTAGCCCTGGTTTTGTTTTAGGAGTGGCAGGATGAAGCCGGTGCTCTGTTGCGTTGTTTGCCGCAGTATTCCGAAGACCGCGCTCGCGACGGCGATCCCGAGGATAGTGAAGATCAATACGCGAATGCGCGCTTCGCTACTCGCATAGCGATAAAGGAGGCCGAGGAAGACGGTGAGCGCCAGCAACTGTAGAACGAAGAAACGAGTTTGGTAAGGATCCGCGCTGATTGTGAGTGCTTGAAGGTATGCGAGTGCTGAGAAACTAAGCATCGGCAGTAACACGGATTTGGCGCCGATGTTGACGGATCCGGTGATAAGGATCTCGATGATGGCGATGATGCAGATGAAGAAGACTGCGCAGACAAATGCGGCTTTCCACCAGGGTTCGACAGTGCCGTAGGGGATCGGCGCGATGATGATCAGCGCCACGAGTAAAGCGAAGATTGCGTTGTTCAGGAGTTTCAAAAAGAATTACTCACGCAAAGGCGCAAAGGCGCAAAGTTATGACCTCCGGCAGCCGAAGGTCTGAACTTTGCGCCTTTGCACCTTTGCGTGAGAAAACCTCCCCTCTAACCGGACGCCTTCTTTACCCTCACTTCCAACACCATCGCCGAATCGTCGACTGGCACATCGTGCGTCATGAAGATCCTCGCCGCCGCCTCAGTGAACTCACGCCTGAACAGATCACTCAAATAGTTCGCATCCACCAGCAACGGTTCACTCTCAAATCCGCGATAGAAATTTATCCATCCCCACTCAACTCCATCCTTCACCAGCGGCAGACGAAAACTCCACTCACTCCGCGAACGATGCACGCGGTCCGTTTCGCCATCCACCGACCACGACCATGACACTCGTCCGTTCCGAAACTCAAGCAACTGCCTCGGATGTCTTTGCAGGCTCGCGTCGTATGCGCGCTCGTTCATGTCCGCGCGTCCGGGTTGGCCCACCTGCGCATTCGCATAACTGAACTCACCGAAGTCGAGCAGGAGCTGCGTAGCTTCAAACATCTCGTGCAGGTCCGACGCCTTCGACAACGCCAGCGCCGCACGTCTGACGCGGATGTTGTTTGCCACCCGCAATCTTCGATCGCCGACGGTTCGCTTAACACCCGCTCGCAGTTCGTCAACTTCGTGATAACGCAGGTGGCCCACGGCGATGATCACAGCCACCGAAACCACGAACAACATGAAACCCGTAAGCTTCGACCCGGTCGCGGGGAATATCAGGGCTGCTAAACCAAACAACGCGCAAACGCCGTAAAGCACCAGCGCGGCGCGTCTTTGCGACCAGCCGCGCGCCAGCAACATGTGATGTATATGCTCGTTGTCACCTTGAAACACGGGTTTGCGGCTCACCAGACGCCGGGCCATTGTCATCGCCGTATCAACCATCGGGAAACCGAAGGCGAGTATCGGCACCACGATGGCTACTGCGGTCGTAGCTTTCTGAGTTCCCAAGACCGAGAGTGCGGCCAGGACAAAACCGATGAACAACGAACCGGAGTCGCCGAGGAAGATCGACGCCGGATTGAAGTTGTAACGAAGAAATCCCGCGAGTGCGCCGCACAACACGAGCGAGACGACAATCATCATCGTCCGTTCCTGCGAGATCGAAACGCCGAGGATCACCAGCGACGAGAAGAGCGCCGCGCCCGATGCCAGGCCGTCCATTCCATCGATCAAATTGAACGCGTTCGTGATTCCGACGAGCCAAACAACTGTGATCACAAACGACACCAGCGGCGGCAACTGCACCGAACCGAAGAGCGGAATCGATAGCGCGTCGATGCGTCCGCCCATCGCGTAAAAGAGAGTGGCAATCAATCCCAGTCCGACAAACTTCACGGTCGCGTTCGCGCCGCGCAAGTCGTCATAACCGCCGAGTAACAGGACCAGCGTCGCCGGAATGAATAGGGTTAGAAATTCGGGTTTTAGACCACTCAACGTTTGCGTCAGCAAATTGTCTACGAACGGCAGCAACGAGAGCGCCGCGAGACACGAGAGGTAAAGCGCGAAGCCACCGAGACGCGGAATGGCGGTGCGGTGAATGCGACGGCCATCGAGTGGCACATCGAGCAGCTTGTATCGTTGACAGAACCGCCTGATTAATGGCGTCGTGACCAGTGAGGCCAGGGTCGCGATCGAGAAGAGAGCGAAATAGGTTTTCAACTAGTTACCTCCCAGGCGATGGGACAACAAAGCCGATGAACTGCGGCAACAACGTGTGTTTGGAAGCCACGGACTTACACGGATCAAAACGGATCTGATCGAGCTTGGCGTTCAGGATCGCGGCGGTGACACCCGCAACGTCACCGTGAGGTGAAACGGAAAACATGTGTTGCTGTTGTGAGGCGAGGTCGGTAACGTGACTCGGTTGTGGGCCAATGTACAGAGCCGGCGCGCCGATCGACATGATGTTGTAGACCTTGCACGGATGAACGATCCCAACGAACGGTTCTCCCATTACGACTACGTGGAGGTCAGCGGCGGAAAGTGATGCTGAGAGATCTTTTAGCGGTTGATACGGCAGACACTTAACGTTGTTAAGACTGTGCTCTGCGGCAAACTCACGTACCTTGAGCTGCTCGCTGCCGCCACCAACAAAACAGAAGATGATCTGTTCGTGCGCCTTGAGATCGAGGGCGGCTTTTAGAAGTGTGTCGAGCGGGTGACAAGGGCTGTGATTGCCCGAGTACATTACGACAAACTTGGCCGACAGCTCATGCTTGCGGCGGAACGCTTCCCTTCCCGCTTCCGAGTAGTTGACGTGATCGTCGTGGGACCATGGCGGCACGATCGCGATTCGTGACTGATCGATGCCTTTGGCCACTACGCGATCTTTCATAAAACGGTCCAGAACGATCGTGCGTGCTGCGTTCTGAAAGCTGAACTTCAGCATTCGCTGAAGCAGACGGCTTGTCGGTGAGTCTTCTCTGAGCCAGCCAGCGGCAATTGCTTCGTCCGGGTTGAGGTCCATCACCCAGAAACAGAACCTTCCGCCCTTCAGTTTTACAAACAGTGCCGCGAGGAAGGAGATGAGTGGCGGTGACGTCAGCGCGATGACTACGTCGAATTGCCGCAGTGTTAACAATCGCAGTGTACAAACGAGAAGGAAGCTGCCGAAGTTGAGTGCGCGGCGCCACCTGCTGTTCTTACCGAACGATAGCGACGGGATACGGATGATGTTGATGCCGTTCCATTGCTCGCGTCGCGGGAAGCGTGTGGATGGATCGTCGTAACCACGATCGCCGGCGATTACGGTTACGTCATGTCCGTGCGAGGTAAGAGCGGTGGCGAGATCTGTGAGGTGTTGTGCTGTCGAAACCACATCAGGGTAGAAGCATTGATTGAGAAGGAGGATTCTCAAACGGGGAGGTCAGTTGTCATTTTGGAGCAGTTTTAACCACAAAGACACGAAGACACAAAGCACTTTATTACAGCTTCGTGTCTTAGTGTCTTTGTGGTTAATGTTCTCAAAGCGTGACTCTTCTTCGAAAGTCTTCAACCGTCCTTTTCAAACCCTCATGCAAACTGATCGTCGGATTCCAGCCAAGGCGCGTTTGTGCCTTTGTGATGTCGGGCTTTCGCTGCCGCGGATCATCCTCAGGCAGTGGCAGATGCGTGAAACTCGATTTTGAATCGCAAGCCTTGATCACTGCCTCCGCCAACTGCTTGATCGTGAATTCACCGGGATTGCCGAGATTCACCGGCTCGTGCAGTTCTTCGACGTTCATCAATCGAATCAGTCCTTCAATCAGATCATCAACGTAACAGAACGAACGCGTCTGTTCGCCTTCGCCGTAAAGCGTCAGGGGCTTGCCGCGAAGAGCCTGGACGATGAAGTTTGAAACTACACGCCCGTCATCCTCCAACATGCGTGGTCCATATGTGTTGAAGATGCGCGCGATCCGTATATCGACCTTATTTTGCCGGTGATAGTCGGTCATCAAGGTTTCAGCAATCCGCTTACCTTCGTCGTAACAAGATCGCAGACCAACCGGATTAACGTTGCCCCAGTAGTCTTCCTTCTGCGGGTGCACCAGTGGGTCTCCGTAGACCTCCGACGTTGACGCCTGGAGAATGCGCGCGCGCACGCGCTTCGCGAGGCCGAGCATGTTGATGGCGCCCATGACGTTAGTCTTGACCGTCTTAACCGGGTTGTACTGGTAGTGAACCGGTGAGGCCGGACACGCGAGGTTATAGATCTGGTCCACTTCGAGCAGTATCGACTCGGTGACGTCATGCCGCAGCAGCTCGAAGCGCGGGTTGTCGAGCAGATTGAAGATGTTCTCGCGTCTGCCGGTGAAGAAATTGTCCAGGCAGAGCACTTCGTTGCCTTCACTGAGCAGCCGCTCACAAAGATGCGAGCCGATAAAACCCGCGCCACCTGTAACCAGAATTCTCACATCAAATCTCCGGGTTGATTAATGACAGAGTCTTCCCCGCAAAGACGCAAAGGCGCAAAGGAGGACCTCCGGAAGCCGAAGGCGCTTTCCTTTGCGCCTTTGCGCCTTTGCGGGGAGATCCCTATACCCTTCGTACCGCATGATTCCCGAGATACAACACATCCATTTTCGTCTTGCGAAAACATTCAATCGCTTCCTGCGGAGTGCAGACAATCGGCTCGTTTTCATTGAACGACGTATTCAGTATCACCGGCACGCCCGTCAGGGCCGCGAAATCTGAAATCAACTGATAGTAACGTTCATTGACCTCGCGCGAAACGGTCTGTAGCCGGCCTGAGCCATCGACGTGCGTCACTGCCGGGATCTCCTGCCGCCGCTCCTCCTTGATCTGATAGACCATCAACATCGTTGGCGCCGGATGCGTCTGTTCAAAATAGTCGCCGACGCGTTCTTCGAGTATCGATGGCGCAAACGGGCGAAACGGCTCACGCTTCTTAATGCGATCGTTGAGAATGTCTTTCATCTCCGCACGCCGCGGATCCACTACGATCGATCGATTGCCGAGAGCGCGTGGACCAAATTCCATTCTTCCCTGAAACCAGCCTACGACCAAACCGTTGGCGATGTCCTGCGCCGCATGTTTCGTGACCTCTTCATCTGTGAAGATTTCGAAAGCCAGTTCACTGGCAGCCAGGACAGATCTTATTTCATCACTCGAGAACGCAGGACCAGTATAAGCGCCCGTCATCACTTCGCCACGTTCACACTTAAGTAGACCATTGTAGATCTGATAACAAACGCCCAGCGCTGTTCCGCTATCGCCGGCGGCCGGTTGAATGAAGAGACGCTTGAAACCCGTGTTCAGCAGTATCTTGCCGTTCATCACGGAGTTGTAGGCAACGCCGCCGGCCAGGCCCAGATCAGTCAGTCCAGTTCGTTGGTGCAGGTGGTGCAGGACGTGATACGCGATCTCTTCAAGCCGCAGTTGCAGGCTGGCGGCGATATCCCGCTCGCGATCGGTGAGTGGAGCCCCTGCGGCACGTGGTGGACCAAAGAGATCGGCAAAACGATCGGAGTAAACGCGACCGATCACTGGCGAGCCGTGGTCCCACGTCATCTCGACCCCTTCAGCGTGGTGACGGAAGTAATCCAGGTGCAAGCGAAACTGTCCGTTCTCTTCGGTGCGAATGATGTCGCGAAACTCGTCGATGAATCGTGGCCGGCCATATGGCGCGAGCCCCATCACCTTGCCTTCGTCGCCGTAATGCAGAAAGCCGAGAAACTGTGTCGTCGCGGTATAAACGATGCCGGTCGAGTGTGGATACTCAACCTGGCCCAGCACTTCGATCGAATTACCTTCTCCGGCGGCCCACATCGTGGAGATAAAATCGCCGAAGCCGTCGATCGACAAAAGTGCGGCGCGTTCGAATGGTGAAACGAAGAAGCAACTGGCAAGGTGCGCGCGATGATGTTCGATGTTATGAAAGCGAGCGCGGAGTTGTTTCTTTGAGATGTTGCAAACGCGCGCGAGTTCGTCTTTGACATCACGGACTTTTGCGGCGTTGCCGAGACGATCTTTGATCTGCTGAAAACCTGCGCGCGTGGCGGCGTACAGGATCTTCTTGTGCAGGTGCGCTGAAGGGTCACGCGAGATGCCAACGTGGTCGAGATCTTCCGGGCTGATTCCGGCGGCATCGAGGCAGTATTTGATAGCCTGAGCCGGAAAGCCGGCTGAGTGCTTGAAACGATTGAAGCGTTCTTCTTCAGCGGCGGCTATCAGACGGCCGTCTTTAATTATTGCGGCGGCTGCGTCGCCGTGATAAGCGTTAATGCCTAGAATGAACATGGAAAACCCCTCACGCAAAGGCGCGAAGACGCAAAGTTAGGACCTATGGCTGCCGGAGGTCCGAACTTTGCGTCTTTGCGTCTTTGCGCGAGAAAGACTTCTTATTGGTGCGCGCCATCGATCCTTCGATAAGTCGCAGCGACAACATCAACTCCGCCATTGCTCTCTGGAACGCATAATAGAACCCGGGCCAGCCATCGAGGATCCCGCCCCGCACCATCAAGCAATAAGCCAACATCGCCGGTGGCATCACGAACAACCAGCGTCGGAGTCGATCTGCTAAACCGAGCTCCGCACGATCCGTGTCAGCAAGCTTCTTCGCTTCGAGTTCGGTGTATCGCGCCTGCGCCTTGAACCAATGCGACACCGATTTGCGATCGTCATGGAAAATCGGAGCACGCAGATCCTTCACCACTCCATCCAATGCGACTCTCTGCGTGTGTCCGTCTTGCACATACGAGGCTGCGTCACGTCGGTAAAGCACGGTCACGGGCGGGTAGATTCCACTGCGCAACTCCTTCCCGTTGATGTAGTAAATAAAACTTGCCCGGTATCCGAGTGTTTGATTGTCCGGCTGAAGCTGTTCGAGTTCAACGACCAGTTCTGCGGAGAGCACGTAGTCGGCGTCGAGTGCCAGCACCCACGGCGTCGAGATCCCCGTTTCTCTGAGACCAAACTCCCACTGATTGCGGTGAGAGTCGAATCGCCTTTGAATCACCCGCACGTTTGCGAACGAGGCTGCGATCTCGACCGTATCGTCGTCACTAAAACTATCGACCACGACGACTTCCCTGGCCCAACTCAACGGTGCAAGCGTGCGCGCGATGTTCGGAGCTTCGTTGTAGCTGAGTATCAGCGGTGTGATCTGGTGCAGCATCAATGAGCAGCTTTGCGAGCGTGGCAGATCATGTTTTTCCAAAGCCAGGGCGCACGTCCGTAGAAAGTGAAACTGAGATCTGCGAACGCATGACTTCGCATCAGGCCGGAAAGAGTTCTGACGCTGAAGAACTTTATGTGACCGCCGTCGTGAAGAGCGGAAAAGTGCGCATCCATCCTGCCGGTCGCGGCCAGCGCGAGATTCTTCAGGTATCCATGGTAAGGCGTGCCAACAAGAACTTCACCGCCCGGTCTTAGGAGAGATTGAGCCGCTTCCAAAAGATCTGAAGGACGGTAAAGGTGCTCGATCACGTCGCTGGAGATAACAAGATCGAAATCCTGTTGGTTGATCGTCTCGTTAAGATCGCGATCGATTAGAGCGTGGATGAACGTGGCATTTGGATACGTACGGCGGGCAACGCTTATGCCGCTTCTTGATGCATCCACGCCGGTGACCTTATATCCGAGCGCTGCGAGCCGCCCGCTGATGTGACCGTTGCCGCAGCCGAGATCGCAAATCGAATTCACGCCTTTGAGGCCTCTCACTAGTTCGATGAAGACACGCGTGAGTTTCTCACCGGATTCGCCGTTGCCGGCGCCCTCGGCCTGCCATTCAAACTCGGTATATGTCGGTGCCGCCATTTATCGAGCAGAAATACCCCTCGCGCAAAGGCGCAAAGACGCAAA
>JBIOVO010000064.1:0-8235 GCA_044867735.1 Pyrinomonadaceae bacterium
AAGGGTTAGGCGGTAGGCGAACCCTTACAGGGTTCAATTGATCGTTAACGACAAACCCAGGGTTCTCGCTGCGCTCGAACCCTGGGCTGAAATTAGCCAACGCCTTCGGCGTTCTTCCAACTTTAGCCAGGACGTAATTCTTCTAAGGCTTGGCGTCCATCCAATTGTCCCCCACGCCAACGTCAGCCACAAGAGGCACGTCCAGTAAAACAGCAGTCTCCATTTCGCGTTTCAATATCTCACTCACTTCATCGACTTCATTTTCAGGGACTTCAACCAGCAGTTCATCGTGCACCTGCATCAGCAGCCGCGCCTTTAACCCAGCACGTTTCAACTCCGCATCGACTTTGAGCATCGCCATCTTCACGATATCACTCGCCGTTCCCTGTATCGGCATGTTGATCGCTTCGCGCTCCGCGGCCTTGCGGATGTTCGCGTTGCGATCCGCGATGCCGGGTAACGGTCGAATGCGGCCGTAGATCGAACGCACATAACCGTGCTCGCGCGCTCGCACCGGCACTTCTTCCATGTAACGGCGAACACCTTTGTACGTGTTGTAGTAATCCTCGATGACTTTCTTTGCTTCCTGGCGCGTGATGCCGACGCGTTGCGATAAGCCCCACGGTTCGATCGCGTAAGCGATCGCGAAGTTAACGATCTTCGCGAACCTGCGCGCTTCTTTCAGTTCTTCAGCAGTCTGGGCGCCAAAGACGAGCCGCGCCGTACCGGCGTGAATGTCGTCACCCTTCTGAAATGCTTCCAGCATCACAGGGTCCTGGGTGATGTGGGCCAACAGACGTAACTCGAGTTGTGAGTAGTCCGCGGAAATGATCTTGTTGCCCTTCTCCGCGACAAACGCGCGGCGAATACGTCTGCCCATTTCGCTGCGTATCGGAATGTTCTGGAGGTTCGGATCACTGGACGACAGACGTCCGGTAGCCGCGACAGTCTGGTTCAGTTGACAATGAATGCGCCCGTCGGTCGCGATCTGCTGTGGCAGTGCATCGGTGTAGACACTCTTCAGCTTGTCGAGTTCACGATAGTCGATAATCAAACGCGGCAGTTCAAACTGCTGCGCCAACTCTTCGAGTACGGCCTTGCTGGTTGAGACGCGGCCCGTCGAGGTTTTCCTGCCGATGTCGATATTCAACTCCGCGAGCACTTCACCGACCTGCTTTGGTGAACCGATGTTGAACTCACGTCCCGCGAGTTGGTAAATCTGGATCGTGAGCTTGTGCAGTTCCTGACCGATGTAGTTTGAGAGGTCGGCGAGTACTTTCGGATCCACCTTCAATCCGGCCTGCTCCATGCGATAGAGCAATGGGGCCAGCGGTAGTTCAACTTCCGAGTAGATCGTTTCGAGGTTCTTTTCGAGAATTCGTGTGCGCAGTACACGCGCGGTTTGCGCCGTCAGATCAGCAGCGGTCACCGTTTGCCAGGCAGTTTCCGGCCAATTGGCAGCAGGCGTCGTGCTCGTCTCAACTCCGAGCGCCTCACGCGCAAGATCGGCAAGTTCATACTTGCTTCGATTCGGATCGAGCAGATAGGCGGCGAGAAACGTGTCGTCCTTCACGCCTTCCAGAGTGATGTTGAAGCGATCGAGCAGTCCGACCGCGCGCTTCACATCGTGGACCGACTTCTCGATCAGGCCGTTGGATAACACTTCGCGCAGAGTTCCAATTGCAGTATCAACACCACCGCTAAACTTCTCCAGATCGACGTAAGCGGAGACCCCGGCCTTCGTCGAGAATGCGATTCCGCGAGTCGCCTGAAGCTCGCTGAAACATTCCTGCTCACCGGTGCCGGCGGGAGTCGTGTCAGCCACCGCAAGCCCAACGCTTTCAGCGTCGAATAACGTTCGCACCAGATCGTCGAGCTCACTTTTTGATCCGATGATCTTGTAGTTACGCGCCGTCTCTGCCGGAGCCGGACGCTCTACCGCAGCGTCAGCGTACTCGCGCGTAAGCGCAGCGAACTCCAACTCATGAAACAGTTCATAAGCAGCCGCGCGATCAGGAGGCCGGGCTTTGATCTCGTCAAGGTTCAAAGCCATGTCGAGATCGACTCTGATCCGCGCCAGCTCGCGCGACTGTCGAATCATATCGGCATTGTCGCGCAGCGACTCACGATAGGTCTTGTGTTTGACTGACTCCCAACCCGCGAGCGCCGCCTCGATCGAGCCGAACTGCTGAATGATCTGCACTGCCCCTTTCGAACCAATGCCGGGCGCGCCGGGGATGTTGTCGATCGAATCACCCATCAATCCGAGTAGATCGACGAGCTTGTCGGCAGTAACACCAAACTTGTTCGCTACCCATGCTTCATCACACCACTCGACCGGAGGCACAGGCTCCTTGCGTTTCACCACCTGCGAATTCTGTCGCATACAGATGACGAACGGATCGCGCACGAGCTGGCACATGTCTTTGTCGTTCGACACGATAACTGCCTGCATCTCTTTTTCAGCCACCTGTCTCGCGAGCACGCCGATCACGTCGTCAGCTTCGTAACCCGGATAGTTGATCACGGGGATGTTGAAGGCTTCGCAAAGGCGAAGGATGTAAGGAAGCTGCCTGGAGAGGTCTTCGGGCATCTGCACTCGGTTCGCCTTGTAGTCGGCAAAGGTCTCGTGTCGAAACGTCTTTTCGCGCGACTCAAAAATCGCCGCGATGTAGTCAGGCTGCTCTTCGCGCAACAGCTTGATGAGCATGTTAGTGAAAATGTAGACGGCTTGCGTGACCAGCCCCTGCGACGTCGCGAGCGGCGCCGCACGATTCACCATCGGCGCGTAGAACGCACGAAAGATGTGCGACATCGAGTCGATTAGAAAGACACGTTGAGGCCGATCATTATTTGTAGCAGGCTGCTTGGCAGGCATGTGAGGAGATCATAACCACAAAGACACCAAGACACAAAGTAGTGGTTTTTCACTTTGTGTCTTGGTGTCTTTGTGGTTAAAAACTATTAATCGACTGCCAGTTCGCTGACGTGCGCGCGCACGGTTTCGCCGAGAGTTTCGAGGTTGTAACCACCCTCAAGACACGACACCAGACGACCCTGACAACTGCTGTCGGCCCACTGCTTGACCGCTCGCGTCATATCTACGAAGTCCTGGTCCATCAGTAGTAGCTGGCCCAGTGGATCGCCGAGATGAGAATCGAAACCGGCGGAGATGATGATCAAGTCGGGCGAGAAATCTGCCGACATCTCGTCCAAAGCGGCTTCGAAACCCCGCTTCTGCTCGACGGCCGGCGTCGCCGCACGCAGAGGTAGATTCAACGTATAACCGAGGCCGCGACCGGTGCCCTTCTCCCCGCGCGAGCCGGTGCCCGGATACCATGGATATTGATGTGACGAGAAAAAGTAGACCGTCGGATCGTTGTAGAAGATTCCCTGTGTGCCGTTGCCGTGGTGAACGTCCCAATCGAGGATCGCGACCTTCTCGATCTCCGGATATCGCTGCTGCGCGTAACGTGCAGCCACTGCGACGTTATTGAAAAGACAAAAGCCCATGGAGCGTTCTTCCGTCGCGTGATGTCCTGGCGGGCGAACCGGCACAAAAGCGTTCTTCGCTTCGCCGGTCATGATCAGATCGATCGCCTGACATGGTGCTCCCGCGGCTCGGCGCGCCGCCTCGAGTGAACGCATTGAAACGACCGTATCGCCATCGAGGTAACCGGTGCCTTCACTAACAACCTTCTCGACCAGCTTATAGAGTTGCGGCGAGTGCGCTGCCTGAATATCGCCGCGCGGCGCTTCTCTCGCCTCCACCTCGCGCAACCTCGACCAGAGTTCCGCATCTCCACGCAAAGCATTCATCACGATTGTATAGCGCGACGCAGTTTCAGGATGACCCGGGCCGGTGTCGTGTTCGCGGAAGACGGGGTGGTGGACGAGTGCGGTTGGCATATGGTTCTTGGGTCTTGGGTCTTTGGTCTTGGGTCTTTGTACTTTGCAGGCACAAAGTACCAAGTACAAAGCACAAAGTACAAAGACCCAAGACCAAAGACCTAAAACCAAAAACCCAACTCCCCCTTCCCTGCACTGTCTCAATCCAAATTCGAAAAGCGTACGGTATTGAAACGAACTCACAACCTTTCAAATCTACTTCTCGTGTATTCCTTACGCATTTCGGGCCTTTTACACCTTCGGAATGCAGTTTGCCAACGGAACCAACGAAGACCAAGGTCAGAATGAATAACGAACTTCGGGAGATTAAGGATGAAACGACTACTCATCTTGGTACTCATCTTGACCTTGCTCGTGATCACTGGAACGTTTGTTTCAGCAGATGGACAGACAATTTTTGATAATTCGATTTCTCGACAAACTGTATCGAACATACGGAGGCAAAGTGATGGCATACGATGAAGAACAGGCAAGAAAAAGCCGCGTGGTAGTGGAAACACCGGGTGAGAGACGCGAAGTCGTTCACACCCAATCAGTCCGCGACAACAGCGGTATTTCTTCAGGTATGGTAGGCGTACTTGTTGTGGTAGCTATCGCACTGATAACGATGCTGGTTCTATTTTGGTTGAGCACTCAGCCAACCACTGACAACGCAAATCTGACGGCGCAACAACCAACAGTGGTGGAGCAACCGGCACCAGTGCAACAACCTCCAGTCATTATTCAACAACCGGCACCGGCTACACAGCCTGCACCGATCATCGTTACACCACCGGCCGGCGGCACTACGGCTCCGACTGAAAGCGTGAACATGGATTCAACGATTCAGGCCGCCGTCGACAAACGCTTGATGGACGATCCGGTATTCTCAACACTCGGTATCACGGCGTCGGTAGTGAACGCCAAGGTAACGCTGCTGGGAACCGTGAAGACAGAAACGCTAAAAGGCCAGATCGAAAGAGCAGTTAAGCAAATCAAAGGCGTGAAGGAAGTAGACAATCAGCTCAGCGTCATCGCTGAGTAAAACCGGCCACAGATGACACGGATTAGAACAGATCAGTGCTAATCCGTGTCGATCTGTGGTTGATATCCGTTTCGATTATTAACTTTCTCTCATCACAAACTAAAACCAACCGCCTCTCTTCCCCGGACTCAAGAACCTCAACCGACTGAATCGGTCCAAGTCCTTCGACATCCTGCATCCTGATTTCATCAGTGCCCAGTTCAGCCATCGCGACGCCCTGCGGCACGAGTCCCATCTGCATGTCGAGATAGATGTTCCAGATGAAGCCGATGTCGAGCAGGATGTACGCCGTTTCATCCCAGATGAAGTGACCGATCGGAGTGGCGCCGATCACGTGCGCGATGACGTGATCTTGGTGCGTGCTCGTTTCTGCAATCGTCCACGTCATTCAGATCTCAAACTCCATCAAGCTCTTCGACTTCACCGCCGCAAAGATCGCGCAGATCACCGAGCCAAGTCCACCAACGACGACTGACATCGGCGCTCCGATGATTGCCGCCAGCGATCCCGCTTCAAGCTCGCCCAGTTGCGGGCCACCCATGAAGAACATCATGTTGATCGAAGTCATGCGGCCACGAAGATGATTTGGCGTGACGAGCTGCCGAATCGTTTGCCGCAAAACCGTGCTGACGGTGTCGGCCGCTCCGGTGACCACAAGCATCAGGAGTGAAAACCAGTACACCGTCGAAACACCAAATGCCGCCGTTGCAACTCCAAACACGGCGACCGCCCAAACCACCAGCCGCCCCTGTTGACGAAAACTTCCGATCCGCGCCATCACCAAAGCCGTCAACACTGCTCCGATGGCCGGCGCCGCCGCAAGAAAACCGTAACCACGAGCGCCGACATGTAGTCGCTCCTGCGCAAAGATCGGAAGCAGCAGAGTTGCAGACGCAAAGAACGTCGCTGCGAAATCGAGCGTCATCGTCTGGACGATGATGGGCGTGCGCCAAACAAACTTCAGTCCTTCTTTGAGCGCGCCAAAGCTCAGCGCCTGTCTTCGTTCACCTTGCAGTTCCGGTTTACCACTCGTTCGCATCGCAACCAAAGCAGCGATGACGGCCAGAAACGAAAGTGCGTTGATTCCGTAGATCACAGCCGGTCCGCTCTCGGCGAGCATGAACCCGGCGATCGCCGGTCCCCCGATCGTCGCGATGTTGAAGACTGCAATACCCAGACTTACAGCATTCGGAAAATCTTCCGCCGGAACCAGGGTCGGCATGAGTGCCTGACGTGCAGGCACGTCGAACGCCGAAGCCGCTGAAGCGAACGCACTAAGAATATAGATCGGCCAAACACTTTCCAGACCTGCGAGCGTTCCGGCGGTCAACAACGCCGCACACGTAAGCATCACCGCCTGCGTGACCATCATCAACCGCTTACGGTCGAGTGCGTCAGCAACCACACCGCCCGCGAGTGAACACAAAATGATCGGAAGTCCTCGGAAGAGCCCGACGAGGCCAAGCGCGAAAGCAGATTTTGTAAGCAGGTAGACGTGCCAGTTGATCGCGACAAACTGCATCTGCGATCCGGTGACCGACACAATCTGTCCTAACCAAAGAAGACGAAAGTCGCGGTGATGTAAAGCGGCAAATGCGGAATTACTGGAAGAGATCACGTATCGCCGTACAACTCGTTTAACTTGCGGAAATGGTAGGCCATCGCCGCATGGCGTAGCAACTCCGTCATGCGATCACGATGTTTGTGGGCGGCCTCTATAAAGAAACGCCAAAACTCGCGTCGTTCAGAATCAAGCACACCGAGCTTGAACGCAATCCGCAAAAACGCAGTGACTGCCTTGATCCCGTGATACTGGTGGGCCTCCGGCACATCCTGCGGGGTGCGTTGCAGCGAGTCGAGCGCGCGGCGATAGTACTCGCTCGGCTTGTAAATGGTGCGCATGATTTGCTTGTAACCGTTGACGAGTGTGTCGGCGTCCATTTTGGGAATGAAGTTCAGCGTTGCGACGGTATTGTTACCTGAGGCGTCGTCGCCGAGCAGCCGTCCTTCCCTTTCGAGTCGTTTCCAGAGTTGCGTGTCGGGAAGCGCGTTGAGCATTCCCACCATCGCCATCGGAATCGCACTCTCACGAATAAACTCGATTTGACGTTCGAAGATGTCTTCGGGATCGTTGTCGAAGCCGACGATGAACCCGGCCATGACTTCCATGCCGCGACTCTGAATCTTTCTGACGGAGTTCAGCAGGTTACCGCGGTTCTGCGACTTCTGCGCTTCCTTCAAACTCTCCTCAACCGGCGTTTCGATACCGAGAAAGACCCGACGGAAGCCGGCATCCTTCATCGCATCGAGCAGATGATCGTCGTCGGCGAGGTTCAAGCTCGCTTCGGTCAGTAGTGAAAAAGGAAATTCGTTCTTCCTCTGCCACTCGATCAGATCGGGCATTAGTAGCCGGACGTTCTTTTTATTCCCGATGAAATTGTCGTCCACGATGAAGAGCGGCCCGCTCCAACCGAGACGCTTCAATGCATCAAACTCCGCGAGCAGTTGCTGATTGCTCTTTGTCCGCGGCGAGCGGCCGTAGATCTCGATGATGTCGCAAAACTCGCAGGAGAATGGGCAGCCACGCGAGTACTGCACCGACATACAACTGTAGTTCTTCAAATCGACGAGACCAAAATCCGGGATCGGCGAGATCGACATCGGCGGGCGTTCGGGTGCTTTGTAAGTGCGTTTGGTTTCGCCGCGCTCGAGGTCTTTGAAAAACTCCGGCAGAGTTGTTTCCGCTTCGCCCTGAAAGATGTGATCGGCGTAGGGTAGTTCCTCGATGGTGCTGGTGACGTAGGGGCCACCGAGCACAACCATTTTGCCGAGTGCTTTGCTGCGTTTGACGACTTCGTGAAGCGACTTCTTTTGCGCCAACATGCCGGTGATGAAGATCATGTCGGCCCACTCGATCTCCGAAGTCTTGAGCGGTTCGACGTTCAGATCAACCATGCGTCGCTCACAGGAACGAGGCAGGAGGCCCGAAACCGTCATCAACCCCAACGGCGGAAATACGCAGCGCTTTCCTTCGAATGGAAGCGCGTGACGGAAGCTCCAGTACGTTTCAGGAAACTCCGGATTAACCAGCAAGATCTTCATTGCGTCCTCCTACCAGGTATGGGCGCACCGTTTCGTTTTGGCGAAGTTTTCTGAACGAACAATCTGCGACCAGCACAATAATACTGATGTTAGGCTCGAACTTTGATACGGGCGAGTAATAATTCTGTAAAACTGCTTCTACAGACGCAAGAATAGGATTTCTCGCGCAAAGGTGCAAAGACGCAAAGTTCAGACCTTTG
>JBIOVO010000065.1:0-3384 GCA_044867735.1 Pyrinomonadaceae bacterium
GACGTCGCCAGAAACGCGGCGGCCAGCAAGGACGTGAGAACTACGCGTCGGGTCATGGACGTTAATCTAGCACATCATTGAGCTTTGTACTTGGTGCTTGGTGCTTTGTATTTGCCAGAACCAAGTACAAAGCACCAAGCGCAAAGCTCAAATTGGTATGTTACTATCTCGGCAAAGTCATGATTAGACCGTTTCGTGGGGTTCACCCGCAGATTCACCCAACCGCTTATGTAGAACCCAGTGCACAAGTCATCGGTGACGTCCATCTCGGCGAAGAGGCGTCGATCTGGTGCAATGCGACGGTTCGCGGCGACATCTATTACATCCGCATCGGCGATCGTTCGAACATTCAGGACAACTCAGTCATTCACGTTCAGAATGGAACTCACCCGACGATTCTCGAGGAAGAGGTGACTGTCGGTCACAGCGTCACGCTGCACGGATGTTACGTTGAACGCGGCAGCCTGGTCGGCATCGGTTCGATCCTGCTTGACGACGTGCGCATCGGCGCGAACTCTTTGGTCGCCGCTGGTTCGTTAGTTAGTCCAGGCACCATTATCCCGCCGCGATCGCTCGTAATGGGAATCCCCGCGCGGGTGAAGCGGCCATTGACTGATGAAGAAGTAGCGGGGTTGGCGCAGTTTTGGCAAAACTACGTTAACTACACGCACGAGTATCGGAGCGAGATGTCGAAGTAAGGAAGTACCTATCCACAGATTACGCAGATTAGTCTTTTGAATCTGCGTAATCTGTGGATAGAGTTTTTAGATAATGCCTTCAGCCAAGACGCAACCAGCGCGCGGCATGCGCGATTTCTTACCCGAAGACGTTCGCAAGCGCGAATACGTCATCGGTGTGATTAAAGACGTGTACGAGCGCTATGGTTTTGAGCCACTGGAAACGCCGGCGGCGGAGAACATCGAAACGCTGATGGGCAAGTATGGCGAAGAAGGAAACCAACTCATCTTCAAAATACTCAAGCGTGGCGTTCATGAGGGGACTGGTGAGGCTGATCTCGCGCTGCGTTACGATCTGACCGTTCCGCTCGCGCGCGTCGTGGCAGAGTATCGCGACAAGCTGCCTAAGTTTTTCAAGCGTTACCAGATTCAACCGGTATGGCGTGCGGACCGGCCGGCGCGTGGAAGGTTTCGCGAGTTTTACCAGTGCGACGTGGACGTGCTCGGATCGCGTTCCATGATCGTCGAGTCTGAGATTTGCGCGGCGGCGAGCGAAGTCTTAGTCAAGCTTGGTTTCAATGACTTTTGGGTCCGGCTCAATCATCGAAGAGCATTGACTGGAATTCTGGGAGTTGCCGGCGTTGCGTTGGAACAGCATGACGCCGCACTGATCGCACTCGACAAGTTGGACAAGATCGGCAGCGACGGAGTGAAGAAGGAATTTACCTCGCGTGGCATTAGCGAAGTGGCCGGTGATCGCTTACTGGAGTTCTTTTCTGCCTTGGCGTCACTCGAACATGCGGCGGAGATCGCAGTCGAAGACAAACCACTCCAGGCGCTGAATCGAGCGGTGCTCGGCCGGATCGTTGAATTTGTGAAAGACAATGAACAAGGCGCCAAAGGTGTCGCGGAGTTGCAGTCGATACTCGATTTCGCTGAAGCGATGGGGATTGCGAATCACATGAAGATCGACCCGACTCTTGCTCGCGGGCTCTCTTACTACACCGGCGCAATCATGGAGATCAACGTCAAGGATCTTGCCGGTAGTCTTGGCGGTGGTGGCCGTTACGACAACCTGGTGGGAATGTTTTTGGGCCAGGATCTTCCGGCGTGCGGCTTTTCGCTCGGCCTCGAGAGAATTCTGGTGGTCATGAGTGAGCGGAACATGTTTCCCGCCGAGGTCGCTGGTTCACCGGCAGATGTGATGGTAGCCATCTGGAACGAAGAGTCGATTTCGGAGTCGCTGATGTTGGCGCGAGAACTGCGAGCGGCTGGTTTGCGAGTTGATTTGTATCCGGAGGCTGATAAGCTCGGTAAACAGTTTAAGTATGCTTCGTCGCTTGGTGTGCCCTTTGTGGCCGTAATTGGCGAAGATGAGCGTGCGAAAGGCGAGGTAGCGATCAAGAATATGAAAACAGGCGAGCAGCAAGCCATGTTGCGGGCTGAGGTGGTTGGGTTTATCCGCAGATAGGATTTGTTTTTATGTCGAGTGAAGCAATTGTTCAGAACTATTTCGCAGATGCGCTCTCGGCCTTGCGCGCTTACAAGAAACTTGCCGAGAAAGCGATCGCGCAGTTAAAGGACGAGGAGTTTTTCATCGCCCTCGACGACGAATCAAACAGCGTCGCCGTCATCATGAAACATATGGCCGGCAACATGTTCTCGCGTTGGACCGACTTCCTGACTTCCGATGGCGAGAAGCCAAATCGTAATCGTGACATGGAGTTTGTGATCGAACGGCAGACGACGAAAGCTGACATGATCGATTACTGGGGACGTGGTTGGGCGTGTGTCTTCAATGCTCTCGAACCGCTGCGGTTGGAAGACTTCGAGAAGACAGTGAAGATCCGTGGCGAAGATCACACGATCGTGGAGGCGATCAACCGGCAACTGATGCACTACTCATATCATGTGGGCCAGATCGTTTTCCTCGCGAAGCACTTTCGTTCCTCGAGTTGGCAATCGTTAAGCGTTCCCCGAAATCGTTCGGCGGAGTTTAATGCTCAGATGCAGAACAAATGAACGCAAACCTTCATCACGTCAACGTTACCGTTCCGAGATCGCTTGAAGATCAGGCTAAGCACTTTTATGGTGTCGTGATGGGTTTGCAGGAAGTGCCAAAACCTGGGGCATCGCGCGCCCGTGGTGGCGCCTGGTATCAATTGGGCGTCGTGCAGCTTCACCTTTCGATCGAGGAGTCGCTTGGTGAGAATTGCATCAGCACGAGACACGTTTGTTATACGGTTAGCAGTCTTGATGAAGCGGAAAAGCAATTTCGAGATGCAGGCGTAGAGATTCTTCCGGACGACAGACCGCAGCCCGGCGTGTCACGGTTTTACGTTCGCGATCCAGGTGGGAATCGATTGGAGATAGCACAAGCACTTTGAGCTTGGTGCTTTGTACTTGGTACTTTGTTTAATACCAAGTACAAGAAACAAAGGTCTAAGTGGCGTTGCCCGAAAAGTATGCAGAACTCCTTCTTGGTTGAGGTTGAACTCTTCTCTGCGATCTCTGCGTCTCCGCGCCCTCTGCGTTAAAGTAAGTCGTAAGAAATATTTAAACGCAGAGGGCGCAGAGACGCAGAGATCGCAGAGACGACCTGAAGAGAGAGATAAGACACTTTTCGGGCAAAGCCGGTTTAAGTACAAAAGAAATGTTGGATAACCTCGGAAATTTGGAACGCACTCATTCCTGCGGCGACCTCCGT
>JBIOVO010000066.1:0-8438 GCA_044867735.1 Pyrinomonadaceae bacterium
CACTCTCACCATTGTCTAAGGGCTCCGAGCCAACGATGAATGCTACTCGCTAGCAAGATGTAGTACTTGATGAAATCAAAACCAATTACTTCTGAACCCGGATCCGGACCTTCGAATCGCACAGCCCTCACTGAGTTTTCAAACAGCTCAACCTTCGGCGGGTCCTTATCTACATTAACTCTGAATTCTGCATCGATGATCACCACCGAAGGCGAGCCCGTGAGATTACCCGTCAGGACCAGGATATCCTGATCGCGACCGTCCGCACGACCGCTGCGGAAGATTGCGGCTCCCTCCTTGGCCGCGTGTAAGAACGGTCTGACAAATCCAGGGTGCAGGTTCAGCGCGTCGGCAATGGCGCCAACCGCACTCGGCGGCGTCAACGAACTAAAAAAAGCATCGAATAGTGGTCCTTCGACCAGGAAATCGGGAGCTTCAACAACTACCGAAGCGACAGGCGGCGACGCCGAGTTGATGCTGGCATCAATCATCAGTTGAAACTGCTCTTCCTCTTTCTTTTCCGCCAACGATCCATCGGCCTTCAACCTGAGCTTCAAAGCGAACTCATATTTCCCGATCAAGTATTGCTGGAAAACGTCCATCATCTCCGGCGTCTTCAGTGCCTGGTTTGAATCAACGTACGCCTGGAGCAAGGCAGTGAGAATCTCATGCACGACCGTGGTCTGCATTGGAGTTCCGGTCATTTGCGTCCCCGTCACGGTGGGTTTGTTTTGGGCGAGCCAGTCGCGAATCGTCGAAGTGAGATCGAGAAACGGTCGCAACGAGTACTTGCCGTTGTTCGGTTCGACTGCCCCGGGAATTCCCTTTGGACTGTAACGAAGCTTGGCGTTCTTCCCGAGTTCCGGATTCAAAATCGCGAGAATGTTCTCACCGGAACTCCCGAGCTTGAAGAAGACGGTGTTATCGCGAGTGGCGGCCGGTGGACCAAAGAGCGCTACTTCGGCGTCAGTCGGATCGGTCAATAGGAAGGTTGGATATGTAACCCGGCGTTGAATCTCATGAATTGCGGGAGCAGGTTGCGGCTCGATCGGGCTGGCCACACGAATTGAAAGAGACACCGTCGCGTCCAGCATGACAAACGGCTCTTTCTTCCGGCGGAAGATGAAGAGGATGGTTGACGTTCCGGTTTTGGAAAAATTGATCCGCCAGGTGGCGACGACGGAGCGCAAGTAATTGATCTCGGCAAGGCCGGGCGGCTTAAACCAACGCTCGACAGACGTCGAAGTGAAGGTGTGCCCGACCTTAGGGATCAGGCTCGAAAGAGCGGTGATCTCTTCCGGCAATTTTGCCAACGGTAGTAGTGTGTCCATTAAGGGTCGGATCCCTAGTGAAAGAAATACTTTCCCCGCAAAGGCGCAAAGACGCAAAGAAGATTCTCAGAAACGCGCGGCAGCGCTTTGCGTCTTTGCGCCTTTGCGCCTTTGCCGGGAGATCCTATCAAGGCAGTTTGCTTAAGAAGTCTTTTTGCAACGCGCCGATCCTGAAGATGAACTCGCCTACCTTACCGATATTCGGATCTGTTGCGGCGCCGAACTTTCGGATCACTGCGAGGCTTACTTCAGTTGGCGAAATGATCTCCAGATACCAGAAGCCGACGTTTCCGGCTGCGGCACTGCTCGCTACCGTCAGCAAAAAGCGGTTGTCACCATCGACCGAGATGATGATCACGGAATCCGGATCTGCGACCAATTTAGGCCGGTCGAGAGCCTGATTCGTCTGGGCCACGGTGGAGTTTGGAAGTCTAAACTCCTGAATCACTGTAAAGAGCTCTGCTCTTCTTGATTTCGCCAGCACCGGAAACGCAGACACTGGGCCAACTACGAGACCAGCCGGCGGCGGCGCCGAGACCATTTCAAACTGGATCGACTGCTCGTTACGAGTTGTTTCCGAGTCCTCGTTCTTAAAGAACAACAGGTTAATGCCCTTTTCTTTCTTGTTCTCCAACGCGAATTTCACGTCGGCGGCCACGCGCGGGATGCGGAAGACGCTCGGCAAGGCGTGCGGCTGCTTGCTAACGGCGGCGAGATACTGAGCCGACGCGGCATCGAGATCCTGTTGGGCCCTGACGAATCCGTCCGCGACCTTCTTGAAGAACTCGCCGAATTCAAAAGGAACTGGATCCTCTTCGGCAAGAACTTCAGCAGCAGGCGTTGCAGGTAACACTTCCTGAACGGCTATATGCGCCGCGGCAAACTGCGCCTCCAACCGCTCGAGTCTCGTCGAGTCTCGCTTCGAAAGCTGTCCGGCTCGCGTCAGCTTCTTCTTTTCAGAATGAAACTTCTGAAGTCGGTCCGCGGAGACACGCAACCGCTCCGCGGACTGGTGAATTTTCTTGAAGTCGGCGTCCATGAGAAATGTCTCTCGCTATGGTTTCGGTTGGAGGGCCTTAATGCCCGTCATCTTCTCGAGCAGAGCGCTGCTCTTATCGAAGAGGGCCTTGTCCACTTCCGATCGCGGCGGCAGTTCCAGCACCTTATCGCCCAACTTGTCAGCGCGGCCAAGCAAAGCTGCAAAGGTCGCCTGGTCGGCTGGATAAGCATGAATTACTGTTCGACACTCCGCTGCGGCGCGGTAGTCAAAACGGTAACCGATCGTGAAGGCAGCGTTCACCGAGATCGCGCCGACGCCAAACCCCAGGCCAACTGTGCCTCCAACTTGTAACGACTGCGCCAAATCCAAACGCACGTTGAGCGTCGTCTCTGTAAACTGGTAACGCGACGGAGCGAGTTTCATCAGCATCTCTTGAATCGTCTGAGACATCGCCTCGAGATTTTTCTTCTCTTCTTCGGTCAAGTTTGCCGGATTGCCCTGCGCATCGGCCTTCTTTCCGCCAAGCATGATTTTGATCAACGCCAGGATTCGTTCGAGGCTTTCAAGATAATTAACATCGAATACTTTCTGTGCGTTTGCGATGCTAATGCCCAGACCTCCAATGATGTTGGGAACCTTGCTCAAGTCCTTGATCAGGTCGCTCATTTTTCACCTTCTTTGGAAAAGGCAGCACTCTGCTGTGGAAGCGGATGCTGCTTTACTGATAACTTAATCCTGCTACGGCGTTCAGTTCGCGCCGAATGGAGGATAGAAAAGCCCAAACCGATCGGCAGGGCCTGAATCGAGAGCGCCGTACTCTTTTCCGAAGTGATCAATACAGAGAGATCTAATTCGAAAGTATCGAGGTGCTGGCGCGACGGTAAAAGTGGTTGCAGGAACTCTCTGACGGTGGGGTCGACAGTCGCCACGAGCGCCTCGAAGCGTTTGATGTCCGCTTCGTGCGCTTCGTTAAAGAGTAGTTGGGTGTTCATTGAATCCAGCGCCAGATTGCCAATCAGCGCGGATAGATCGATTGCTTTTGGTTTTCCCATGGAAACTGTTTCTTAACCACCGTTCATCAGGTGCGCACGCAGTTGGACGGATAAAAGCGCCATTCATAACACTTCGAGTGCGAATGCTGTTTTCGTCGTCGTCGTAAGATCCAGCCAGCCTGCCTGGTTCTGAACGCTCCTAAAGAAACTGGATGCTCCTTTCACTACCTGAGGTGAATACGATTCCAGTTCACTTTGTCCTTTTTTCGCGTCGTAGTCGAAGGAAAATTCCGCGACCAACGGCCAGTGCGTATCCTGTTGCAGGTACCAGAAACTCAGGCTTGCCTTGAGGGTCTCTGACTGTCCGAACTGAAACTTGCAGAGCTTGCGAGTCACTTCCAGCGCCGTGAAGTTGTTGGCGGTTATGACGGGAGTAGTCTCATCCAGTTCAAGTTCCTTCAAACCCGGAAACAAAGAGGTTACGTTTGCAATCACCCCCAACTGAGGCAGCTCAGTGCTCTCGATCGAGTTTGAGTGAGAAAATTTGCTGGTGAACGGTGGGAGAATGTCCTCCTCGAATTTGAGCTTCCCGTCCGCGGAGGCAGATAAATCCTTGCCGGCCGAAACATAACGATCCGCGTCGCGATACTTCAGATTGAGCTGGAAGCTATCTGCCTCTTCTCTCAACCGCAGCGAGTAGCCATTCTGGCGCAGGGCAAACTGCGGTGTATCCAGGTAAGACGTCTGACGGCGTTCTTCCTTGTTTTGTCTTTCAACAACGGTGCCGCCCTCTTTCTCGATCAGGAAAGCAATCAGGCCGAGAAACTCTTCGCCTCCCTGGCTCCGATCCTTAAAGCGATTGGTGTTCAGCATCACCTTGTATTCTCGTGAGGTGACCGGTTGATTTGAGGGTTTCATTCCTTTGCCTTTGAAGACTAGAATTGCGAACTCGGACGGACGTCTTTGGTCTTTGGTCGTTGGTTTTGGGTCTTGGGTCTTGGGGCTTTGCAAAGACCAAAGGCCCAAGACCGGCTTTGCCAGAAAAGTCATCTTCTTTGGTCTGAGACGGTTGCTCCGGAGGAGCAACATGTTTATAGCTCCCAGATTCCCGGAAGTCTCCCGCTCCGGTAGGAGCGGCATGTAGACTAGAAGCGCCAAAGGCACATTGCGCTCCGCTGGAGCGCATTACTGTTAATGCGATAAGGCTATAAACATCGTGCTCCTCCGGAGCACTTCGCTGCAACCCTAACAAGCAAAGACCACTTTTCGGGCAAGGCCCCCAAGGCTAAAGACCGACATCCCTGTCAACCCTTAATGTGTAATGGCTCAAAAACATTTCAGCACCTGATCGTTACGGGTATTCCAGCGAGTGGTAAATCGACCATTGCGCGAGCTAGGGAAATGTTGACTTAGCGGACGTTCTGGCCGAGATAAAGGACCACGACTGACTTCGACGGAATATTCAGCTTTAACTGCGAGCCCTCCAGCTTATAAGCACTGAACGGCGCTGGCTTGACGGTATTTGGACCGTCGAACGTGTTCATCGCGTTCACCGCTGTAGCTGTAAGCACCTCGCCGCTCACGTTTCTAACTGCGCCGCCCGAAATGGTCACAGTGATCTCTGCCGACCGGTTCGGATCAAGGTTCACGACCGAGAGGTGCAACTGCCCCTCACTATCACGCGAAGCAGACGCACTAAGCGACGGCGCTGAGGCATCGCCCAGCTTGTATTCCGGCGCACTGAGATCGACCGGAATCATCGTCGCGCCTTGATGCACGCGATACATCCTGAAGACGTGGTACGTGGGCGTGAGTACCATCTTCTCCTTGTCAGTCAGCACTACTGCTTGCAGCACATTGACCATCTGGGCGATGTTGGCCATCCGCACGCGGTCGGCGTGTTTGTGAAAAATGTTCAGGTTGATTCCCGTCACTACCGCGTCGCGCAATGTGTTCTGCTGATACAACGCGCCCATGTCGCGGCCTTCCTCGCGGTCATACCATGTACCCCATTCGTCGACCATCAGACCAACGCGCTTCTGTGGATCGTACTTGTCCATGATCGCGCCATGCTTCTGGATGAACTCATCCATACGCAGCGTTCTAAAAAGCGTCGCGTGCCACTCCTTTTCACCAAACTGCGTCGCTGAACCTTTCTTCTGCCAGTTGCCGGTGGGCAGCGTGTAGTAGTGCAACGACAATCCATCCATCTGCTTAGCCGCCTGCGCCATCAGCACTTCGGTCCAGTTGTAATTCTCGTCGTAACCACCGACCGCAAGTTTCTGGATGCGATTGCCTGAGTGGTTTTTGATGAAGGTCGCGTATTGGCGATAGACGTCGGCGTAGTATTCGGGACGCATGTTGCCGCCGCAGCCCCACGTTTCGTTGCCGACTGCAAAATAAGGAATCTTCCAGGGTTTGTCGCGGCCGTTGCGGCGTCGCAGGTTGGCGAGATCGGAGTCGGAGTCGGAAGTCATGTACTCGATCCACTCCATCATCTCCTGCGGCGAGCCGCTGCCGACATTGCCGTTGACGTAAGGATCGGCGCCGAGTGTCTCGCACAGATCGAGGAACTCGTGCGTGCCGAAGGCGTTCGAATCGACGCCGCCCCAGCTAGCGTTCGGCCGCCGCGGCCGCTTGTCGCGTGGGCCAATACCGTCGCGCCAGTGATACTCGTCTGCGAAGCAACCACCCGGCCAACGCAACACGGGTACGCGCAGTTCTTTGAGGGCCGCAACTACGTCATTGCGCAGCCCACGAGTGTTTGGGATCGGCGAGCCTTCTCCAACCCAGAGACCTTCGTAGATCAAACGTCCGAGGTGTTCGGCGAAGTGACCATAGATGTTGCGATTGATAACCGCTCCGGGTTGGTCCAAACGCACCGCCAGCGTCGCCTGATATGAGCTTTGTCCGCGGACGTTCGTTGTCAGGACAGCGACCAACACCAAGCTACACACGCACACCCTCAACTTTTGTTGATTAACCATAATTAAACTTCGTGTCTTTGTGTCTTAGTGGTTCAAAAAACTCTCTCAGCTAGCGACGCGCCGCGGTGACTCCGGGCCAATCGTCAGTCCGGAAAGGCGAAGCCGGCAGACCATCTCGATTGTAAAGGTTTGCAATCGGATTATTGGCCCAGGCATAACGCACCGCCACTGGCTTCAGAATCTCCGGACTCGAAACAATCACAGTGTTGCCTTCGATGCGCGCATCGGCCCACACAAATCGCCGATCCTCACCGGCGATCGCAAAACCTTTTACTGAGCTGCCGTCGAGCGTCTTAAGTCCCGCTCCATACTTAAAATGAATCCGCATCTTCCCGTCTTCAATCGTGTACCGATCAAGAAGCGGTCCCGAAGGATTGACCTTGTGAGCGTAAGTTCGCGCGAGCGCCCAGGCCGCGAGACGACGACCTACGTCGAGTTTGTTAGGTGGATGTAGATCTTCGGCGTCACCGATATCAATCGTAACGGCCATTCCGGTGTTTGGCGTATTCAGACTCATCAGCTGCGCTTCCCGCAACTCAGCCCAGTCACTGTCGTCCGGGTCCGCCATCCTGGCGCGCCAGTTGGCAAGCTGCACGAAGTAAAACGGAAATGTGCGGTTCCACGCACGGCGCCAATCACGAATCATGATCGGAAAAAGCGTGCGGTACTGGTAAGCACGCCCAGCGTTACTCTCGCCCTGATACCAGATGGCGCCTCGAATCGCGAACGGTACGAGCGGCGCAATCATCGCGTTGTAAAGCACGCTCGGACTGTTTTGATTACTCGCCCCAACAGCTTCCGGACGCGAGCCCCAGTCAGGATGCTTCGGATCGAGCGCCAGTTCCACTTTGTAATCCCAGGCTCCGCGCAAAGAGATCGTGTCTGCCTCGCCGGCGCCGTTGGGTCCGAGCGACATCGTGCTTCCGCCACTGAATCCGCCCTCTCCCGCATGATCGAAAACGCGAACGGCGATTACATTTCTACCAGCACGCACCAGCGGGCCCGGTACGACGTATTTCCGCGGCACCATGTAACTGTTCGGCGTCTCTTTTCCAGTCGCACCGATTCTCTTGCCGTTGAAATACGTGACGTCCATATCGTCGATCGGTGGAAGATTGAGAACCAGATCCTTACCGGCCCACGCTGCGGGCAGTTCCAGCGCTTTGCGAAACCACACCGCTCCGTCGATCAGCAAGCCGGCCGCTTCAAGCTGTGTGGGCAGATCCATTCTGGACCAGTCAGTTATCGCAGCATCCGGATCGGCGTAGCCCAGCCCTTCACCTTTGTTACCAGCATCGAGGTAGAGGTTCTTCTCTTCCCAGGTAGTCAGCGCTCGCGCGTAGGCCTCCTTCGCTTCCGGCAGGGCCTTCAGACTGTTTTCGTACCGGTCGAGGATTGGCTTGAGTTCCGTTGATGAACGTAGTGATTCGTTACTGGTCCAGGCTTCAGCGGGAGTGCCGCCCCATGAACTGTCGATCAAACCGACCGGCACTTTCAGTTGCTGGTGCAACTCGCGCCCGAAGAAGTATCCGACAGCGGAGAAATGTGCAGCCTCGTCGGGCGTCGTGACGACCCAACGTCCTTGAAGATCGGTGAGTGGCGAGGCTGAAGTTTGATGTACTACTGTGAAGAGTCTTATCTCCGGATGATTTGCCTCCGCCACGGTTTGAGCGCCGTTCACTGTATTGGACAGTGGCCATTCCATATTTGATTGGCCTGAGCATATCCACACCTCGCCCACCAAAACGTTCTTGATCGTGACAACGTTGTCGCCTTTGACCGTGAGAACGAATGGACCGCCAGCTTTCAACGGACCGATGAAGAGTTGCCACCGTCCTTGCGCGTCAGCGATAACGTGCGCGGATCTGTTCTTGAAGGTAACGGTCACACGCTCGCCGGCGTTCGCGCTTCCCCAAATCCGCACCTTCGTGCCCTGCTGGAGCACCATGTTGTCGCTGATGATGGCCGGCAGACGCACGTCAGCGCGCACAGCGCTGTTTACGCCAAAGATGACAAGGGGAATTAACAGCCCGAAGAGTTTTCGTTTCATCTCGAACAGATTCTCGTCCCTCATATTGTAGGGGCGGCCCTCCGTGGCCGCCCCATCTTTCATTTGTGACTCTTCGCC
>JBIOVO010000067.1:0-21847 GCA_044867735.1 Pyrinomonadaceae bacterium
ATCGCTACTGCGACCGCAAGCGTGCCAAAGCCGATCGCGCATCCGATCAGAAGATCTCGAAACCAGCCCTGATGCAGGGTCAGGCCGAGAGATTTCCACGGCAGTCCTTCAAAAGAGCGTGCGCAAAAGTATCCGGCGCCGAGTGCGCAGCCAAGTATCGAGAGTCTGAAGATCAGGTCTGCGATACGCCGCGAAAACTGGTAGCCAGGGACAACCGCAGAAACGATCGCGTACAGTGCCCACAACACGGCGGCGAGCACGTAAAAAATTGCTATGGCACTAAGAATGAAAATCAGCACCCGCCAGCCGCTCCGCAGCCGGCCGACGTCGTTTAAGAAGATCCAGCGCATGTAGGGCGGGCATTCTAGCAAAGAATGCCGATTGTCGATTGCTAACGAGCCTGCTGGCTAAAGACTTTTCTCACCACAAAGACACCAAGACACAAAGTGTTTATATAGACTTTGTGTCTTGGTGTCTTTGTGGTTAAAAGCCGTCTCACTTGCCGAGACTCCTCAGACGGAGTCAGCAAACCGGCAATCGACAATCGGCAATCGGCAATCGACAATGCTAAACTCGGACCTCCCGCATGAGTGAAAAGCAGGAAAACCTAAGCCCCGAGCGCAGAGAGCGAATTCGCCGCAGGCGACGCATCTTGCTTTGGTTTCTCGGTGGCACAGTGCTGCTTCTGCTCGCGATCATCGTGTCGCAGCAGCTCTGGCTTTGGACCGTGATCCGGCCTGATACCGCTGCTGATACGCTCATGCTTTACACCCTCTCGACGCTCAACTTCGTCGCGTTTGTAGTCTTCCTGTTTATCTTCGTTCGCAATCTCCTCAAGCTGCGAAGAGAGCGCAGAGAACGACAACTCGGATCGAAAGTTAAGACGCGCCTGCTGGTTTACTTCATCTCGATCAGCTTCCTGCCGATCACGGCGATGGCCGTGTTCTCGTATCTGTTTCTGAATCGATCTCTGGAAAAGTGGTTCAACCCGTTTCCGGATGAGATCCTGCAACAGGCATCGGAAGTTAAACGTGAAACGTTGTCGAGCCAGGACCAAACGCTGCGCGACACTGCTTCGCTGCTCGTGATGTTGCTAAACCGGCAAACGCCGGAACAGCGCAGCGCCACGATGCAACAGATCGTTGGGTCGGGCCAGTTAGTGCGTATCGAGATTACCGGCAAGGGACAGCCCGCGTCGGCTGTTAGCCCGAATCTATCCGTCGCCGATTCCGAGCAACTCGAAAAACTATTCAACGAGGTGCGGGTGTCTCATGGACCAGCGGGCGTTAATCTGATTGATGGAAAGGAGTTTGACGCGCTGGCGGTGCCGATGAACGACACGGAGATGCTGATCATCGCGCCTCAGAAACGTTCGTTGAATGATCTTACGGAGTTGGTGACGGGCTCGGAGCGCGACTATCAGGACCTCGTAAGTAAACAGCGACGCGTCCGCCTCCTCGGACTTTCGACCCTCGGATTGATGACGTTGATTCTGCTTTTCGTCTCGAGCTGGGTTGCGATCTATCTCGCGCGTGGCATTGCGACGCCGATCAAAGCGTTGGCAGAGGCTTCAAAGGAGGTTGCGCGCGGCAATCTGGCGCATCGGGTGACGACGATTGCTGACGACGAACTGGCGTTGCTGGCCGAGTCGTTCAACCAGATGACGGCGCAGCTCGAAGAGAATCGGAGTCGCATCGAAGCGGGCGCGGCGGAGTTGCGAGACAAGAACCTGGCGTTGCGTGAACGGCGAAATTACATCGAGACGGTGTTGCAGTCGCTGTCTACGGGCGTGATTTCGATCGATGAGAACGATGGTGTTACGACGCTGAATCCGGCAGCGTCACGAATGCTCGCGCTGGTAAGTAAGGTTGAAGGTAACGCAAAACTCAGCAGCTTGCTCGGTACCGAAGACTGGTTGATCGTTGATCGGCTTCTGCGCCGTGCTCGCCGCACGGGTCACGCCACTGAGCAGACGCAGTTGGAGAGTGGTGCCGCAAACGGCAATGGACCGCTGCCGGTCGCCATAACAGCGACGGCTCTACGCGACTCGCAAGGACCAAGGCGCGGGGTCGTTTTAGTGATCGAAGATCTTTCCGAGCTTCTAACCGCACAAAGGGCGGCGGCCTGGAGTGAAGTCGCACGCCGCATGGCCCACGAAATCAAGAACCCGCTCACGCCGATCCAGCTTTCCGCCGAACGTATCGCGAAGAGCTACGGACGAATCACAGCGAACGGCGGCAACGGATCGAGTTATCCAACCGACGATCGTGCGGATGAGAAGCGCGTTGCGGCGGTGATTAGCGAATGCACTGAAACCATTAGTCGTGAAGTTGCGGGCTTGAAAGCGATGGTGGACGAGTTTTCACGTTTCGCTCGTCTGCCGGCGACGCGGCTGGAACTCGCCAGTCTGAATGATGTTGTTACTCAGGCGACCGGGTTGTATGAAGAGCGGCTCGATGGTGTGAACTTGAGAGTCGAGCTCGATCAGAGTCTTCCTCCGGCGATGCTCGACGTAGAACAGATCAAGCGAGTGTTTGTGAATCTTATCGACAACGCGCTCGCGGCGATGGCTTCGGTGGCCGGTGAGCGCGAGATCAGGATCGTTACGAAGCATGATGCGGAGAGAAGTGTGCTCCGCGCTGAGGTTGCCGACAGCGGGCAGGGAATTGAGCCTGCCGATTTCCGTAGACTGTTCGAGCCTTATTTTTCGAGACGCGACAGCGGAACGGGGCTTGGACTGGCGATTGTGCAACGGATAATACTCGAGCACGGCGGGCACATTCGTGCTGAAAGGAATGAGCCGCGTGGGGCGCGATTCGTAATTGAGTTACCGGCCTGAAGAAGATCCATCCACAGATTACACAGATTATGTAAACCAATCTGTGTAATCTGTGGATAAATAGCCTATACGAAAGCACAGTGGACTCGATACTCATAGTTGACGACGAGCGCGGGATTCGCGACACGCTGCGGGCGGTGATGGAGGACGAAGGCTTCGTCGCCGACGCCGTCGCGACCGGCGAAGAATGTCTCAAGGCGCTCGGCCGGCGTGCTTACGGCTGCATCCTGCTCGACGTTTGGCTGCCGGGAATCGATGGGCTCGAAACGCTGAAACAACTGCGCGCCGCCGGATCGGATGCGGCTGTCGTGATCATCTCCGGACACGGAAATATCGAGACGGCGGTTCGAGCCACCAAGCTCGGCGCGTTCGACTTTATCGAAAAACCGCTCTCGATCGAAAAAACGGTGCTGACCGTTCGCAACGCCCTTCGCCAGCAGCGGCTTGAGTTGATCAATGCCGACATGGCCGCGGCGCTCGCGAAGGAGTACACGATGGTCGGCGAGTCTGTGGCGATGCGTGCCTTACGAAAGCAGATCTCCGTTGTTGCACCGACGGATGGTCGCGTTTTGATCTACGGCGAGTCTGGTACTGGAAAAGAATTGGTCGCGCACGCGATTCACGCGGAGTCGCGACGCGCTGCGGCGCCGTTTATCGAAGTGAACTCCGCCGCGATACCTGAAGAACTGATCGAATCCGAGTTGTTTGGACATGTGAAGGGCGCGTTCACGGGCGCGACCGCGGCCAAGAAAGGAAAGTTTGAACTGGCTGACGGCGCCACGATCTTTCTCGATGAAGTCGGCGATATGAGTCCGAAGGTACAGGCCAAGGTGTTGCGGGTGTTGGAAGAGCAACGGTTTGAGCCGGTCGGAAGTGGCACGTCAATCAATGTCGATGTTCGCCTAATAGCGGCTACGAATAAGCGGCTGGACGTCGAGATCGAGCAGGGAAACTTCCGCGCTGACCTCTTTTATCGTTTGAATGTGATTCCGTTTGAGTTGCCGCCACTGCGCGAACGGCTCGAGGATGTCCCGCTTTTGGTTGATTACTTCAATCAGCATTTCTCGAAGGCGTACGGTAAAAAGCCGAAGCAGTTTCTAGCGGAGGCGGTTGAAGAGATGCAATCCTATTCGTGGCCCGGCAACGTGCGCGAACTACGAAACACGGTCGAACGCGTTGTGATCATGCATCCGGGCACGAAAGTTTCTGCCACTGATCTGCCGCCACAAGGCAAAGAAGAAGCGCCGGCGGCGTCTTTCCGTTTCCCGTCCTTTAAAGAAGCCACTGAGGCTTATCATCGCGAGTTCATCCAACGAAAACTCGAAGAAGCCGACGGCAACGTCTCACGCGCCGCCGAACTAATGGGCGTCGATCGCAGCCACCTCTACCGCCGCATGCGCGCCCTCGGTATTCAGAACCGCGCCACTTCGTAGACTTTGTTCACCACAAAGACACAAAGGCACAAAGTTACAAATAAATTACTTAGCTTAGTGTCCTTGTGTCTTCGTGGTTAATGTCTTACTCATCTGAAAGATGCGTTGACAAGCTATCTTCAAATAGCTTATCAGTTAGGATCTCGCGCTTTTGCGCGGGGAAGATGTTGAGGTGGCGATGGATTTTACGACGAAAGAACTTTTGAAGCGTTACGCAAAGCTGGCGATCGGCCAGCCGTTCTCACCGGTGTTGCTGAATATTCTGGTGACGTCGGTTTGCGATATGCGCTGTACGCACTGCTTCTTTACTGACGAGCTCGACGACCGTCCACGCAAGAAATTGCAGATGAAGACGCACGAGATCGAGCGCATTTCCGAAACTCTCGGCGGCAATCTCGGTGTGCTGATACTCGCCGGTGGCGAACCGTTTACACGAAAAGATCTACCCGAGATCGCGCGCGCGTTCTATCAGAACAACAAACTCGAATCGATCTACATCATGTCGAATGGGCAGATTCAAAAACGAATCTTTCCCGACGTCACGCGTGTTTTGCAGGAGTGCCCAAACCTGAACGTCACCGTCGCGCTCGGCATCGATGGCCCCAGGCTGGAGCACGAGAAGATCCGGCAAAAACCCGGCTCGTGGGACATCGCGATCGATACCGCGCGTCAACTTCAGACAATCAAGAAAGAATACCCCCGGCTCGACGTGCAAACGTGTACCTGCTTCATGAATTCGAACCAGGACACGATCTTCGAGTGGTACGACTTTCTGAAGTACGACCTCAAGCCCGACAAAGTTAATTTCAACTACATTCGCCCGCCCTCAGCCGATCCTAAAGAATTGGACATCGATCACTCGCGGTATGCGAAGCTGGCCCAGATGATCGACGATGATTCGCGCCACGCCGCGATCAAGAACAACTACGGAGGCGATGCCGGTTTCTTTAAAGCCGCGATCGACATCTACATGCATGGTCTGATCGCCAAGACTCAGGAAACCCAACGGGCGCAGATGACTTGTTACGCCGGCACCGCCGGAGGCGTGATTTACGACGAAGGCACGGTTTCGTCATGCGAGAACCTCGCGCCGGTCGGCAACCTGCGTGATTTTGACTGGAACTTCCAGAAGTTGTGGCTGTCGCCCGCGATGCAGACGCGTCGCAAGAAGGCGCACGACGGCTGCTTCTGCACGCACGAGTCGAATAGTTACTATCCGTCGCTTCCCTTCAATCCGGGACACTTGATCCAGATCAAGAAACTGGAGCGAGAGATGAAGAAGGCGCGCAAAGCCGCCGAGAAAGCTGAACATGCTGGAGTACCGGTAGCCGATCTTGGCCGCTAAAAGGCACAAAAAGCACAAAAAGAGGACCAAAGACCTAAGCCCGAAGAGCAAAGCACCAATGTCGCAAACGCGCACTCCCAAGATCCTGATTATCTCGTCCGACACGGGCGGTGGGCATCGCTCCGCTGCGGCGGCGATCGTCGCGGGTTTGCAAAAGTTCTTCGATGGTGAGTCGTACGCGGTGAGGGTGGTACGCGCGATCGAGGAATCGCATCATCTCGCCGAAAAGCTGGTGCGTCTGTACAACTGGATCCTGCGCAACCGTCAGCACTGGATGAAGTATTACTACTGGTTCATCAACCACATTCGTCCGGATACGCGCGAGTTTTTCCATAAGCGATGTGTTGGTTATGTCGCCGATCTCTTCGAACGCTGGTGTCCGCATATCGTCGTGAGTGTTCATCCACTGACGCAGCACATCTTCGGGCGCGTGTTGAAGGAGTTGAACCTGGCCGGACGCATTCCGCTCGTGTCGGTCGTGACGGATCCTTGTTACGGGTTTTGGAAGGGATGGGCCTGCGATGCTGTTACGCTCTATCTCGTAGCGAGTGAAGAAGCACGGCAGCAGTTGATCGACTACGGCGTCGCGCCGGAGCGAATCAAGATCTCGGGCATGCCGGTGCATCCGAAGTTTGCTTATCCTGGTGAGGAAGCGGCCCAGGCTGCTCGAAGTGCTCTTGGTCTCGATCCGGAAAAGTTTACGGTGTTCGTGAATGCCGGCTGGGTCGGCGGCGGCAACATTCCGCTGATCTTCAAAGAACTCGTGCGCGGCGAACTGGATGTCCAGGCAATCTTTCTGGCAGGCAAGAACGAAGACTTGCGCGTCGCGGCAGAATCGATGGCGCTCGAAGCGCCGTTTCCGATCAAGGTCATCGGTTACTCAGACGAGATCGAGAAGCTGATGAGCGCGGCGAACGTGATGATCTCGAAACTTGGCGGACTGACGACCTTCGAAGCATTCGCTTGCCGGGTGCCGATCATTGCCGACGTCATCACCGAGCCGATGCCGCAGGAGAAGGGAACTGCGAAGTTGATTGCACAGCGTGGCGCAGGCGTGATGCTGGAACGTTCGACTGACATCGTTCCGGTGCTGCGTCGCATGATGGAAGACGAACTCCATTACTCGCGCATGCGCGCCGCCACCGCCGGACTCGCGATTCCAAACGCCACACGCCACATCGTCGAAGAGATCACCGCCCTCATTCCTCAACCGGAAAAGGCCGTGCTCAGCGAGGTCGTTTCGGCGTAAGTATTTGAACCACAAAGACCCAAAGACACGAAAGACGGGTTATAAAATCAACTTTGTGTCTTCGTGTCTTTGTGGTTCAAATTGAGTCCAATTTGACTGCCACGCCAGTTTCAGGCTTTAATCGCCGCGCGTGTAAACCTAATCCCCTGTCTATATTTAGGAGAATATTATTTAAGTGAGCCTTTTGCTTGAGGGAAAGCGCGCGTTCATAACTGGTGGAACGCGTGGCATCGGTGCGGCGATCTGCGAAATCTTCGCGCGCGAAGGCGCGGACGTCGCGTTCAGTTACAACTCGCGTGAAGATCTTGCCTCAGAGATGAGTCAGAAGATCGAAAGCCATGGTCGTCGCGCTTTCAATTCCAAAGTCTCGGTTATCGATCGGGTCGGCATGAAAAAGCTGACGCGCGAACTCGTCGAGAAGTGGGGCGGCATCGACATCCTCGTCAATAACGCAGCCATCAATCGCGGCGACAACTTCGCCACCACCACCGATCGCGCCTGGGACGAAGTGATTCATACCAACGTCGACAGCCTGTTCGCAGTCACCAAACCGATTTACAAACAGATGATTCGCCAGCGCAAGGGAATCATCCTCAACATCACTTCAATCGGCGCGATGCGTGCGCTTCCGACCGCGGTCCACTATGCGACCTCGAAGGCAGCGATGATCGGGTTTACGAAGTGCCTGTCGCGCGAAGCGGCGACGTTTGGTGTCAGAGTCAATGCGATTGCGGCGGGAATATTTGATACTGACCTCGCGCAAGCGCTGCCCGATCGTCTTTTGCAGATGCACGACTTCTGGACTTCGGCAGGCAGACTCGGCCGGCCCGAAGAGCTCGCCGAGTACGCGGCGTTCATGGTCAGCGAGCGAAACAGTTTTATGAACGGTGAAGTGGTGATCGTCGACGGCGGCGCGATCACATAAAAACCGTCCACAGATTACGCAGATTGTTTTTTATCATCTGCGGAATCTGTGGAATCTGTGGACTTGAGTCGCCGTTCCAGGCCACGAAGAGTTCTCTGCATCTCACCCAAACGCCGGAACGCAGCCGTCGATCTCAGCCAATCCTTGTTATCAAACGCCGGAATTCCCGAGATCACCTTTCCAGCGGGGATGTCGTGGCTCGTCGCGCTCTTCGCCGTGAGCACCACGTCGTCGCCGATCGTCAAGTGACCGGCAACGCCCGCCTGCCCGGCGAGGATCACGCGGCTGCCGATGTGTGAACTCCCGGCCAGACCGACTTGCGCGCAGAGGAGCGAGTCTTCTCCGACGGTGCACGAGTGACCGATCTGGACCAGGTTGTCGAGCTTCGATCCACGTCCGATCCGGCTCTCACCGACTGAAGCGCGATCGATCGTCGTCGCAGCGCCGATCTCCACGTCGTCTCCGATCACGACTCGTCCCGCCTGCGGAATCTTGAGCCAACGCTTCTGTTCGTCTTTTGCGTAGCCAAAACCGTCGCAACCGATCACGGAGTTGTTGTGAATGATGACTCGTTCCCCGAGGACGGTGCGTTCGCGCAGGGCAACGCCGGAATGAATCACAGAGCCTTTTCCGATACTGACGTCGTTGTAGATCGTGACGTTGGGATGAATACAAACGCCTTCTGCAATGGTCACGTTGCGACCGACGACCGAGCACGCGCCGATCGCCACACCAGCGGCGATCTTTGCGGAAGGATCGATGACTGCGGAGGGATGAACGAAAGGTTCAATCTCGGGCTCGGGATAGAAGATTCTTAACGCGCGCGTGTAAGCGAGATAAGGATCCTTTACGCGCAGGATCGCGATCGGTCTTTCAGTCTGCGCCTCCTCGCTCAGATAGATCGCCGACGCGCGCGTGGTGTTGACACGCGGCGTGTAGCGAGGATTCGCGAGGAAAGTAACGTGTCCATCGCCGGCCTCATCCAGTCCTGCCGCACCAACGATCTCGATCTCACTGTTTGCGCCTTCAACCCGCGCACCAGTCAACTCTGCAAGTTCAGACAATTTCATCGTGGTTTCCTTTTGGGCTCATAAAAAATTTCTCACGCAAAGACGCAAAGGCGCAAAGTTATGACCCTCCGGGGTGCCAGAGGTCTTAACTTTGCGCCTTTGCGTCTTTGCGTGAGAAGTCTTCTCAAAGGGCCTCACATTATCGATACCGGATCGACCTCAAGATTAATCGATCGCAGGTTAATACCACCGGCTGCCACTGCCTTCATCGCCGCATCCGCAACCTCCCGCAAATTCTTCCGGCTGCGCGACTTGATCAATATCTGAAACCGGTGCTCGCCTTTGAGCCTTGAAAGCGGCGCCGGCGCGGGACCAAGTATGCGAGATCGGCGGTCCTGGTTCACGAGATCGAGCTGTTTCCTTAGTTCAAGGCTGTCACTCCGAACTCGCCCAAGATCCGGTCCATGGATCAGCAGACTCGCCAGCGCCACAAACGGCGGATACGAATGGTTCTCCCGGTAACGAACCTCTTCCTCAAAGAATGCCTCATAATTCTGGGCACAGGCGTGCCGCAAGGCATAGTGATACGGGTGATATGTTTGAATCAGAACTCTTCCGGGACGATCGCCACGCCCAGCGCGGCCCGCAACCTGTGTAATCAACTGAAACGTTCGCTCCGCGGATCTGAAGTCAGGCAGCGCAAGTCCCGCGTCAACAGAAACGACGCCGACGAGAGTTACATTTGGAAAGTCGTGACCTTTGGCGAGCATCTGTGTTCCGACGAGAGTGTCGATGCGGCCCGCGCTGAAATCAGCCAGGGTTTGTTCAAAGACCTTTCGACGCGCCGTGGTGTCGCGATCGATGCGCGCGATGCGAAGCGCGGGGAAGAGCAGCTTCAACATCTCTTCGAGTTGTTCAGTTCCTTCGCCGACATAGTAGATGTACTTCTTTCCACACGCAGGACAGACGCCTGGCACGGCTTCGCGATGGTTGCAGTAATGACAGACGATCACCCGTTCGCTGCGATGGTAAGTGAGCGTCACGTCGCAGTTCGGACACTGAACCGTCTCACCACAGGATCGGCAGAGAATAAAGCTCGAATAGCCGCGCCGGTTCAGCAGGATGATCGACTGTTCGCCCCGTTCGTGCGTTTCGCGAATCCCTTCGAGTAGTTCATCCGAAAACACTTTGGGTTTGCCGTGCCGTGCAAAGACGTTGCGCATGTCGATGATTTTAGCCGTAGCCATTGGCCGCGCGGCGATGCGCTCCGGAAGCGTGAGTAGTTGGTACTTGCCTTTGCGTGCGTTTTGAAAAGATTCGAGCGAAGGCGTCGCTGAGCCAAGTACGACTGTGGCAGATTCCTTTTGCGCCCGCACGATCGCGACATCACGAGCGTTGTAATAGGGCGATTCCTGTTGTCGGTAAGACGACTCGTGCTCTTCGTCAACAACGATCAGTCCGAGATCTTTGACCGGGGCAAAGACTGCGGAACGGGTGCCGATCACTACGCGCGCCTCGCCGTTTTTCACGCGTGTCCATTCGTCGAAGCGTTCGCCTTTTTGCAGTGACGAATGAAAGATCGCGACCTGATCTCCAAAGCGAGACCGCAGTTGACGCGAGAACACCGGCGTTAGAGCAATCTCCGGGACCAGCATCATGGCCGAGCGGCCGAGACTCAACGCCTTCTGCATCGCACGCATGTAGATCTCTGTTTTGCCACTGCCAGTGACGCCGTGAAGCAGGAAAGCGGCGTAGTTTCCGGAGCTCATCTGTTGTTCGATCTGGTCGAGCACGGACGACTGCGCGGCGGTCAGCGTGTGTTCCCGCGACTTCACGCCGAGGCTTTCGCTCAGCGGATCGCGACGAATCGCTTCATCGTAGACCTCGACGCGCGCTTTCTTTTCCAGCGATGAAATCGTGGAAGCGCTGACGTCTGCCGTTTGAATCAACGACTGCAACGACATCGGACCGTTCGTCTCGAGAATTGAGATCACGCGCTGCTGGGCATCTGTAAGTTTTCCGTCGGTCTGTGAAGAGAGTCGAACGAAGCGGCGAAATTTCGGTTTGGCGAAAGCCGCGTTCCGGGTTCGACGCAGCGAAGGCGTCATGCCCGGTGGCAGGGCGGCTTTGATGACTTCGCCGAGCGGGCAGGAATAATAATCCGCGACCCATCGTGCGAGTTGTAGTATCTCGGGACTGCAAACCGGCGTGGCGTCAACGAGATCTTGTGCTTCTTTGATTTCGACTTCGTTTAGAGTCGAACCCGGAGGGAGTTCGTTGACCAGCGAAACGATATACGCGGTTACAAGATTGCGGCCGAGTGGAACGACGAGACGCGCACCGACCTCCGCTTGTTCACCTTGTTCCGGCGTGAGGCGGTAAGTGAATGTTTGATAGACGTGAAGCGGAACTGCGACTTCAGCGTAAGTGCTGTTTGACACGAGCGCAAAGATTAACCACAAAGACACCAAGACACAAATGCTCTAAAAACACTTTGTGTCTTGGCGTCTTTGTGGTTGAAATTTTCTAAGACTGGCGCGTACTGTCGAGATAATCGCGGACCTTCTTCAGATCTTCCCACGTCTCTCTCTTCTTCGACGGATCTCTCAGCAAGTACGCAGGATGAAACGTCGGCATCACTTTGATCCCTTTATAGTCCTGGAAGCGCCCGCGCAGCCTGGTAATCCCTTCACGCGTATCGAGCAGGTTTTTCATCGCCGTGTTCCCAAGCACCACAATCACCTCCGGTTGCACCACGGCAATCTCCCGCAACAGAAACGGCTTACACATCGACGCTTCTTCCGCCGTCGGCGCCCGGTTGCCCGGAGGCCGGCAACGATTAACGTTTCCAATAAGCACTTCTTCGCGTTTCAAGCCGATCGCTTCGATGATCTTCGTCAACAACTGTCCGGCGCGCCCGACAAACGGGCGTGCCTGTATATCTTCATCTGCTCCCGGCGCCTCACCAACAAACATCAAGCGCGCTTTTCTGTTTCCTTCGGTGTGGACCACATGCGTGCGCTCCTGATGCAGCGGACACCGCAGGCAGTTGCCGATTTCGGCGTGGATCTGTTCGAAGGTTTCGGTTGAAGGAGCTAGCGCCGGGGCAGACGGGGTCAGGTCGCCGAATAATGAAGAGGGACTGGTTGGTACAGACCCCTGGTCTTGCACAGGCGGGGGCAAGCCCCTCTTCCTGACCTGCTCATCCTCTACTGGTAATTCAGATAACGAAGAGACTGGCAAGTCAGGAAGAGGGGCTTGCCCCCGCTCTCGCGTAGCAATCCCTTCGATTCCTAACACGCGTAGATGCTCGAGTTGTTTCTTTGTATCGGCTACAAGCTCCAGGAGCTCTTTCATTATTGTCGGCTGAAATTAAGAAGATTTTCGGAGGCTCACTATAACATCGAGAATGCGATCCGCTGCGTCGTTTTTTGACAACAGCGGTAATTCGATCGGATTCCCGTCTTTCGTAATGATCGTGATCGCGTTCGATGTTGCGTCAAAACCGGAATCTTTACGTGAGACGTCATTAGCCACGATCGCATCGAGATTCTTGGTTTGGAGTTTCTGGCGGGCGTTGGCGAGTACGTTTTCAGTTTCAGCAGCAAAGCCGATCACCAACATCCCATTCGCGCGTGATGCTGCAACTTCGGAAAGCACGTCGGGCGTGCGTTCGAGAGTCAACGTCATTGAGTCTTGCGATTTCTTGATCTTCTGCTCGGCGCGTTGCGCCGGCCGATAGTCTGCGATCGCCGCCGCACCGATAAAGACCGACGCATTCGCACGCTCGCGGGTCACCGCTTCCGACATCTCCGCCGCCGACAACGCTCTCAAGACTCTCGCGCCCGCCGGTGGATTGACAGTTGTGACACCAGCAACGAGTGTGACGTCGCCGCCGCGTCGCAAAACCGCTTCGGCAAGTGCGAACCCCATTCTGCCCGACGAACGATTCGATATGAACCTTACGGGATCGATCTCTTCACGAGTGGCGCCGACAGTGATCAGAAACTTCTCGCCGGCTAAGTCTCTTAGCCGCGACTTACTCAAAATCTCGAGCGCCGCTACAACGATTCGATCCGGTTCGCTGAGCCGGCCTGGACCAATCGTTCCGCACGCCATCTCACCCGCATCAGGTTCAACTATGTGAACGCCATCGTCGCGCAGCCTCTGAAGGTTACGTTGCGTGGCCGGATGCTCCAGCATCGTGGTGTTCATCGCCGGCGCGATCAGCACGGGCGCGGTAGAAGCCAGGTAAGTCGAAGTCAGAAAATCGTCGGCGACACCATTGGCAAACTTAGCGATGATGTTTGCTGTTGCAGGGGCGACGATCAGAAGGTCGGCAGTTTGGGAAAAGGTGATGTGGGCTATCGGATCGGGATTGTCCGGCGCATAGTCATCAACGACGACGTGACTACCCGAAAGCGCGCGAAACGTTAGCGGCTGCACAAACTCACACGCCCGCTTCGTCATCGCCACTCTCACGGAGCAGCCTGCCTTTTGCAGTCCACGCAACACTTCGACGGCCTTGTACGCGGCAATTCCACCGCAGACACCAAGCGCGACTTTTGGACTGGACGATAAGGAGGTTTGTAGATCCGAAGGCATTGCGCTTAACGGAAAACGAAGATCAATGTAACATTGCCGAAAGATCGGTGCAATTTACTGAATCAGGGTGTTGGATATAATCCACGGTCATAATAGAAAAATCGGATTGCCTCCCGCCAGGAGCAACAACATGGGAACTCTCAAGGGAAGATTAACCGCGCTTGTGTTGGTAACTCTCTTGGGACTGGTCTGGGCCGGCAGCGTGAGTGGTAGCCAGCAGGTTTCTTACTCAGACGATGAGTTTGGTCCAGTGGTCCGTGCGTACCTCGGATACCTGCGGGCGGAGCAGGAGGTGGTTGACGACCGCGTCAGCCGGAGGGAAGTGAGTGCGGCCTATTACCGGCGCAATTCCAACCGCATAAAAGCATTGCGTCAGATGGCCATCCGGCTGGCCCGAGAGACCCACAACGACTACTTGCCCGAGCTGGAGGCGGTTTCCGCGGACGAAATGAGGATGCTGTTTGGTTCTAATCCACCGCAACCGAGTGGTTTGCGGGTGGGGGAAGTGCTGAAAAATACCTTCCGGTTCCTGGGCATGGTCCGGACCGGTGAAACTTTTTACTTATTCGCCCGCCTCGATCCTTACGAGCAGGCCGAACTCACCGAAAAATCATCGGCCATCCGGGTGCCTTAAGAGGTCCAGGTGGTCCTATCCGAGAGGCCCTCTTCCGCTGACACAGTTTTGTGGCAAAGTTAAGCCAAATGATTGTTGACAGAGGGCTTGTATTAGTGTAATAACTCCAAGTGTTAGTGGCCTAGAGGCCATTTATCCCAGCATTACGGGCTTTGCGGGTTGCTTTACAACCCATCGATTTTCCCACGACTGTTCGGCCGTCGCGGTTCGCAATTAAGACCTTTGTGTTTCACTATACGGGAGGAAAGTTAATGATCAGCAAATCTTGGAGCCGCAAGTCCATCGCGACTGCATTGGCGGTTGCCGTTTTGAGTGTCTACTCAATGGTGGTGTTGGCCGCGCCAGGCGCCAAGGCGTCAGGCGAGTTGTCGGTTTCCGGGCAGGTTACAGTGAACGGCCAGAAGGTAGTTTCCGGTGGCACGGTGTTCTCGGATTCAGTAATCAGCACCGCCGCTCAGAGCAGCGCTTCAGTGAGCATCAACAAAGTCGGTCGCGTTGATCTCGCGCCGAATAGCAATCTTCGCCTCAGTTTCGCGGAGAACAGCATTACTGCGATGCTCGAGACTGGTAGTGCTCAAGTAGCGACGTTAGCCGGAGCGACGGTTAACCTGACTACCAAAGATGGCACCGTTATTGTTGATGGAACTCAGGCGACCACATTCAACGTCAGCGCTTCACGTGGACGCACTTCGTTGGCGACCTTGTCAGGCGTAGCGCAGTTCAGAGCCGGTGGCAGCGTTAAGCAAGTAGCCGCTGGTGAGAGTGCAACTGCCGGTATCCCGACCCCGCAGACTGACGATGATGACGATGACATGAGTGGTGGCGCTTTGGCCGTGTTGTTACTGGCCGTCGGTGGCGCTGTGGCGGGTGTGCTTTATGCCGCGCTCCACAACAACGACCTTAACTTTGGCGGCAGTGTTACCGTAGTCAGCCCGACCAAGTAGGTTCGGAAGTCACGTCCGGGTTTGAGTAAAAACACTGTGGCACTGGTAGCCAGCGCTACGGTCAGCTAAATTGTCCTTGCGGGTCACGCGAAAATCACGCGCGTGGCCCGCAAGGTTTTGAATGTAGCCACAAAGCAGCACAAAAAGCACAAGGCATTACTCCTGTTCTTTCCTACTCTTTTTACTTGTGCTTTTTGTGCCTCTTTGTGGCTCCCTAAGAAAGTGGCTCAATGCATATTGCTGTGATTGGTACCGGTTACGTTGGACTTGTGACCGGAGCGTGTTTCGCGGAGTTCGGCGTCGATGTTACCTGCGTCGATAACAACAAGGAAAAGATCGATCGGCTGCTCCAGGGAGTAATGCCGATCTACGAACCAGGCCTCGAGCAACTCGTCTCGAAGAACACTCAGGCAGGCCGCCTCAGATTCACTACCGACGTTCGACAGGCAGTCGAACAAGCCCTCGTCATCTTTCTTGCCGTTGGTACGCCTCCGCTGCCGGACGGATCTCCGGATATGAGTTTCGTCGATGCGGCCGCGGGATCCATTGCCGATTACATGAACGGCTACAAGGTCATCGTCACGAAATCGACGGTACCGATCGGAACAGGCGTCAGGCTGCGGAAGTTGATCAGTGAGCGAAAGAAGACTCGTGCCAATTTTGGGGTCGTGTCAAATCCGGAGTTTCTTCGAGAAGGCGCTGCAATAAACGACTTCATGCGGCCCGATCGCGTCGTGATCGGCAGCGTTGACGAAGAAGCGATCGCGATCATGAAGGACCTCTACAAGCCGCTCTACCTGATCGAGGCTCCCTTCGTGATCACTTCGCTCGAAGGCGCCGAGCTAACGAAGTACGCAGCAAACGCATTTCTCGCGACGAAGGTCTCCTTCATCAACGAAATCGCCAATCTTTGTGACAAGATCGGTTGCGACGTGCACGACGTGGCGCGAGCGATCGGTATGGATAAGCGAATCGGCAGCAAGTTTCTTCATCCTGGTCCAGGCTTTGGCGGCTCCTGTTTTCCCAAAGACACGAGGGCGCTATCCAAGGTTGCAGAGCACTATAAGTGCAGGTCGCTTATCGTCGATGCCGTGATCGAGGTGAACGAACTGCAAGGCGGTGAGATGCTGACGAAGATTCGCGAGCTTGTTGGTCCATTGGAGGGAAAGACGATTGCCGTCCTCGGTCTGGCGTTCAAGCCTGAGACGGACGACATGCGCGAAGCGCCGTCCGTCGGAATAATCAAGAACCTGCTGGCCGGCGGTGCAAAGGTGCGGGCGTATGATCCAGTGGCAATCTCAGAAGCGATGACGGTACTGCCGCCGGAAGTTGCATACGCTGACGACGAGTATGGTGCGGTCAAAGGCGCGGATGCGCTGGTCTTCGTTACCGAGTGGAACCAGTTTCGTGCGCTCGACATGGCTCGGATTCGCGACTTGATGACTTGTCCGAAAATCGCCGATCTGCGAAATATCTACGACCCCGAAGACATGCGAGAACTGGGTTTCAAATACGTAGGAGTGGGCAGGTAAAAGCCGAATGGCGCTAAACGGAACTGTTCTCGTTACGGGTGGAGCTGGTTTCATCGGTTCGCATATCGCTGCGGCGCTCAGCTCGAGCGGCGCGCGTGTTCGTATTCTCGACGACCTGTCGACCGGGCATCTCGAGAACATCGAAGAGATCGGCGGAGAGATTGATTTCATTCAGGGCAGTGTCGCCGATGAACAACTGCTCGCGAAGGTGCTCGACGGCGTTGAAGTCGTTTTTCATGAAGCCGCAATCCCTTCAGTCCCGCGATCGGTAGAGTTGCCGCAGCAAACACACGTTGCTTCAGTTGATGGAACGTTCTCGTTGCTCGTCGCTGCGCGCGATGCAGGTGTGAGACGTGTGGTTTATGCGGCTTCGAGTTCCGCGTACGGCGATCAACCTACGTTGCCGAAGTCTGAGCAGATGCTGCCGGATCCATTGTCGCCCTACGCCGTGGCGAAACTAGTCGGCGAGTACTACTGCCAGGTGTTTACGCGCTGTTACGGACTCGAAACTGTTTCGCTCCGTTATTTCAACGTGTTTGGACCACGACAAGATCCCGGTTCGCAGTACTCGGGCGTAGTTTCACGTTTTATCAGTGCGCTGCTATCGAACGAGCGGCCGGTGATTTATGGCGACGGAGAACAGTCGCGCGACTTCACGTACATTGACAACGTGGTTGCGGCAAATCTCAATGCGGCAGACGCGCCGCACGCTTCAGGCAAAGTGATCAACGTTGCGAATGGTGAACGCGTGACGTTGAACCAACTGCTGGCAGAGTTGAAGCTGCTGACGGGTAAGCAGGACGTTTCGGCGGAGTACCTGGAAGCACGTTTGGGAGATGTGCGACACAGCCTGGCGGATATCTCAATGGCGCGCGAGCTTCTCGGATATGAATCGAAAGTGGATCTACGAGAAGGCTTGCAGCGCACGATCGACTGGTGGAAGACCAGCCGGTTCAGCCAGAGAGAGAACCGATAGAGACATTCTTAGTTAGACCAACTCCGAGGTAATTATGAGACGATCAAAACTGACCTCAGCTCTGCTCCTTGCTATCGCGGCTTTCTTCGTCGCTTACGGAAGCGTCAAAGTTGGGCGAACTGGCGCCTCGCAACCATCTGACGAACTCGAAGTCGAGCTTGTCACACTCCGGCCCTCCGGATTTGAACCGGTGGAGATAACAAGACCGCGAGGTGCGTTTGTACTCTTCGTAGACGATCGCACACAAAGGGAAAGTTCGACTTTAAATCTCATGCGAGTAAGCGGGGAGCGCATGAAAGAGGCTAGAACAAGCAAGAATAGATCAGAGTGGCATGACCTCATCGACCTGACGCCGGGAGTCTATCTTTTAGTTGATGAGGTGAGTTCCCAATCGAGATGCCAAATAACGATCTTGCCGTAACCGACGAGACGCAACGGCTCATTATCTTTAGGTCTTAACTTCCCGCCGGAGACTTCATGGCTCACAACATTAACATTACCCTTCGAGATCTTTCCTTCGTTTGGGTTATTGTCGTCATTTGCTTGTACAGTTCTACCATCGCTGGTCAGACAACTAGTGCGACTGATGGCAGCACTCCACTGGGTTTGCAGCCAGGCACACCCGCAGGCTCCTATGCGCTCAGCGGCTTTGATAACGTAAATCTTTATAACGGCAATCTCAGCTTTCAACTGTCGCTATTGGGTGTGTCGGGCCGCGGTGGCGCACGCATGCCCGTGATGTTGCCAATCTCCGGCAAGTGGCGCATCTCAGACATTGCCATTCCGCAGATTGGCGGCGGGGTGACTCATCGCTATTTGCCGGTGCAAAGCTGGTGGGAGAACAATGAACGCAAGTACAGCCCTGGCTCAATGGCAGGAAGGCAGGCTGGATTTGATGAAATGGAGTGCCCGGACGGAACGAAAGTCTTTCCTCTGTCCATTACACGCTTAACGTTTACAGCTCCAGACGGAACTGAGTACGAACATCGTGATCAGCTTACAGGCGGACAACCGGCAAGTAACGGTTTATGCAACTACTTGAACCCGCCATCACGTGGCACCGTCTTCATCACGGCAGATGGCTCAGCGGCGACGTTTGTTTCGGATACGACGATTTACGATCAACCTATCAGCCCGAATCCGGGTGAAATTTATCCCTCCGGTTATTTGTTGCTAAGAGACGGCACTCGTTATCGAATAGACAACGGCGTAGTCTCGTGGGTACGAGATCGCAACGGCAACAAGTTAACGTTTACCTACGACAGTTTTAATCGTGTTTCCACTATTACTGATTCACTCAAACGACAAGTAACAATCACCTACAACACCGGACCAGGCACTTCGGATCAAATCACCTATAAAGGCTTCGGCGGCACTTCCCGGTCAATTATGGTGAACCATGCCTCTTTGGCCAACGCGTTACGCTCTGATTACTCCGGCACGAGCACTTATAAGACTCTGTTCCCGGACACTAATGGTTCAAGCACGACACACCACAATCCGACGGTGGTTGGTTCAGTTACATTGCCAAATGGCAAGCAATATCAACTCAAATACAACCCATATGGCGAGTTGGCCCGAGTGATACTGCCAACCGGTGGAGCAGTCGAATACGACTATGCAGGTGGAGAAGGGACCAGTTCAAATGGTGTAACTGTTGGGTGGGAAGGTTCACTGGTGATCTACCGACGTGTGATCGAGCGACGCCAGTATCCTAACGGAGGCACCGGCTCATCATACGCGAGCCGCAGCACGTACAGTCTGGCGCAGTCCGGTGGCTCGAATGCGAGTTATGTCACCGTAGACCAATTGACCAACACCGGCACATTGCTTACGCGGAGCAAACACTACTTTCATGGACAGCCATGGTTGTCCTTCATTCTGTCGCCGGTCGATTACCCTGGATGGAAAGAGGGCAGGGAATACCAAACCGAGCAGTTTGCTGCCAACGGCACGACGGTCCTAACGCGAGTAGTCAACACCTTCCAGCAACGTGCAGCCGTGAGTTGGTGGTCCGGGAGTGCTGACCTTGCTCCACCAAATGATGTGCGTTTAAGTCAGACCACGAAGACGCTCGTGGACACAAATCAAGTCTCGAAACAGACATTCAGCTACGACGACACAGTTCCTTTTAACAATCGATCGGATGTTTACGAGTATGCTTTCGGCACCGGCACAGCCGGCGCACTGATCCGGCGAACGCACACCGACTACCTCAAGACCAATCCGGTTAACAGCACTGATTACACGACAACTGCTATTCACATCCGCAGTTTGCCTACACAGATCCATGTTTTTGACGCCTCAGGTGTGGAAAAATCGCGGACCGTCCTTGAATACGACAACTACGCAAGTGACGGCAGTCACGCGCCGCTGTTATCGCGATCCAACATCTCTGGTCTGGATTCGGGCTTCACGACTTCATATGTAACGAGAGGGAATCTTACCCGGGCCACCGGCTGGATCCTCTCGACCAGCACGCAACTCCATTCCTACAATCAGTATGACGTCGCGGGGAATGTTGTGAAGATCCTTGATGCGCGAGGTTATGCTACGAACTTTGACTTTGCGGATCGGTACGGTGCGCCAAATAACGAGGCGCAGGGAAACACCGCCCCATCGGAGCTGGGCGGACAAACGAGCTACGCCTTTCCCACCAAGCTAACTAATGCTGCTGGTCATATCTCCTACAGTCAGTTCGACTATTACCTCGGCAGACCAGTGAATGGAGAAGACGTGAACGGAATAGTCGCCAGCGGTTCGTATAACGACAGTCTTGATCGACCAACCCAGGTCAAGCGGGCCATCGGCACTGGCGCCGAAAATCAAACCACCTTTGCCTACGATGACACGAATCGCATCGTCACCGTCACGAGCGATCTGAGCACCAATAACGACAATGGTTTGGTCAACAAGGTCGTTTACGACGGCTTCGGTCGCAATACAGAAGCGCGACAATACGAGGGTGGGGCGAATTACATTGTGACGCAACAGCAATACGATGCGCTCGGCAGGACTGAAAAGGTTTCGAATCCGTATCGGCCATACTTATCTGAGACCGCTGTCTGGACCACCACGGCTTTTGATGCTCTCAGTCGCGCTATATCGGTGACTACTCCGGACAGCGCCGCCGTAACTACCGCATACAGTGGTGACGCAGTGACCGTCACGGACCAGGCCGGCAAGTTGCGCCGCAGTCTCACTGATGCTTTGGGACGTCTGATCCGAGTTGATGAACCTGACGGGAGTAATAATCTCGGGACGGTGAGCAGTCCTGTACTACCGACCAGTTACAGCTATGACGTGCTCGACAACTTAACGAGCGTCAGCCAGGGAGCGCAGACCAGGACGTTTGTCTACGACTCATTGAAGCGCTTGACCTCTGCTACGAACCCTGAAAGCGGCACGGTCGCTTACGGATATGATGCCAATAGCAATCTCACCAGTAAGATCGATGCGCGCTCCATCACGACGACGCTTGCTTATGACGCAATCAACCGCGTTACCACAAAGAGCTACAACGATAGTCCACAGACGCCGACCATCAGCTACTTCTACGACGCACAAACACTACCGAGCGGAGCGCCTACCTTTTCTCGCGGCTCATCCACGGGACGGCTTGTTGCAGTCACTTATGGCAGCGGTAGTTCTGCTGGTACTTATCGCGGTTATGATCAGATGGGCAGAGTTGTTAGACAGTATCAGCGCACCGATTCGGTGAACTACCTTGTCGAAGCAACCTACTACGCGAACAGCTCCCTCAACACGCTAACCTATCCCGCAGTTCCGGGCGCGGGCGATCGCCGCGTGGTGAGCTATACCAATGACTCAGCCGGACGCTTAAGCGCCCTCAGCAGCACGGCGACTAGTTATGGGCCAGGCGCAAGCGTTTCCGGTATCGCTTACACCGCGCATAATGCGTTGAAATCCGAAACCTATGGCAACACGCTGATTCATGCAATCGATTACAATAATCGTCTGCAAGCAACGCAGATCAAGCTTGGCACTTCGAGCAATCCCACGTCTGTAGTCTCGCTTGGGTACGGATATGGAACTACTGACAACAACGGAAACGTCTTAACCCAGACGTACAGTGGCGGTGGTCTGACCTACACGCAGAGCTTTGGGTACGATTCGTTAAATCGTCTCACCACATCAAGTGAGAGTGGTTCAAGCTGGTCACAAACAAACGGCTACGACCGCTATGGCAATCGTTGGATTGCTCTGGGAGGCGGCAGTCAGAGTCTTTACTTCAATACGTCGAACAATCGCATCACGGGTGGAAGCTACGACGCAGTCGGTAACCTGTTGAACGACAGCTCTCATGCTTACACATACGACGCGGAGAACAAGAT
>JBIOVO010000068.1:0-11123 GCA_044867735.1 Pyrinomonadaceae bacterium
TTAACTTTGCGTCTTTGCGCCTTTGCGTGAGAAATCCTAATTCACAACCTTGTAGCTATCGTAACGTTCCTGTTGACGCTCGACAGGTGGGGGTCTATACTGTGTGCCCTGTCGAACGTCGAGGGGAGAGTCGATGAAAGAGATTCAGACCGATCTGCTACAAGGCACACTCGATCTGCTGGTGCTGAAAACGCTGCAAACCGGACCCACGCACGGCTGGGACATCGCGCAACGAATCCAACAGGTCTCGCGTGACGTCCTGCGCGTCGGACAGGGCTCCCTCTATCCCGCCCTGCATCGACTGGAAGAGCGCGGCTGGATCAGCTCCGAGTGGGGCGCTTCCGACAACAATCGCAAAGCGAAGTTCTACAAGTTAACCGCTGCGGGCCGTAAACAACTGGCCACGCAGACTGAGACGTGGGAACGCTTCACGGGCGCCGTCAATCTGATCCTGAAAACGACATGAACCTCCTGCTCTTCAAACTCAAACAACGGCTGCGCGCCCTGTTCCGCAAAGCCGAGGTGGAACAGGAGCTCGATGATGAGCTTCGTTTTCATCTCGAGAAAGAGATCGAGCAGAACCAGGCGCGCGGGATGAGTGCTGAAGAAGCTCGCTTGACCGCGTTGCGGAGCTTCGGCGGTGTCGAACAAGTGAAGGAACAAAGCCGTGACGTGCGTGGTGTTCGCTGGCTGGAAGAACTCGTGCATGACGTGCGTTACAGCTTGCGAGTGTTGCGGCAGAAACCGGGATTTGCCTTCACGGTAATCGTTACGCTAGCTCTCGGAATCGGCGCCAACACGGCGATTTTCAGCGTCGTCAATGCGGTGTTGCTTCGCGAACTTCCGTTCAAGGATCCCGAACAAGTCGTATGGGTTTGGTCGTCGCGAATTGACCGAGACAAAGGCCCATTCACGCTGCCCGACTTTCTCGACTATCGCGACCAGAACCAGACTCTCGAACAGATCGCCGCGTTCACCAGCACGGGGTTTAATCTCACCGGCACCGAGAGGGCCGAACGACTTCAAGGCCTGCGTGTCTCGGCAAACCTGTTTGCGCTGCTCGGCGTCGAGGCGAGTGCCGGACGATTGCTCGTCGCCGAAGATGATGAACCTGCTCGCCGGCACGTTGCAGTGCTGACTTATGAGTCGTGGCAGAAGCGATTTGGTGGTAATTCTCAAACCGTCGGACAAGTGGTGACACTCAATGGCGAGAGTTACACCGTCGTCGGCGTGCTGGCGCCGCGTTTCACTCTTCCCGATCGTGACGCGGAACTCGCGATCCCATTGAGTCCGGCAGTCGATCCTTCGCGGGACCTTCGCAGTTCGACGAACTTTCTGCGCGCTGTCGGTCGTCTCAAGCCGGGCGTTACGCGAGAGCAAGCGCAAACAGATCTCACGGCGGTCGTGGCGCGACAGAAACAGCAGTTTGGCGACGTCTACGCCAAAAAGACTGGCGTCAAGCTCGTTCCGATTTTCGAGGAGATGGTCGGAAACGTACGAACGGCGCTCTGGGTGTTGTTTGGCGCTGTTGCGATGGTGCTTTTGATCGCGTGTTCAAACCTGGCCGCACTCTCACTGGCGCGCGCGTCTGCTCGTCATCGCGAGATGTCGATCAGAAAAGCTCTCGGAGCAACATCAGGCCGACTCGTCCGGCAACTCTTAACCGAGAACCTGTTGCTGACGCTGCTCGGCGGTGGCGCTGGACTCCTGCTGGCGATCTGGGGAGTTCAATTTCTGCTGGCGCTCAGCCCGACGCGACTGCCACGTGACAGCGAAATCGGAATTGATCTACGAGTACTCGCCTTCGCAGCCGGTGCTTCCCTTCTCGCCGCCTTGATCTTCGGCGTTTTGCCGGCGCTCCAGGCAGCGCGAGCAGAAATTCGTCGCGGGCTGCTGGGAGGCGTTACGCGCGGCGCCGGTGACGCAGCGGCGGGAAATCGTTCGCGCACGATCCTCGTCGTTGCTGAAGTCAGTCTCTCCTTTGTGCTTCTCATCGGCACGGGCTTGTTGATTCGCAGCTTCATGAGCACGCAAGCGGTAAATCCGGGATTTGATGGCACAAATGTTTTGACTGCACGAGTGTCGTTGCCGGACTCGACTTATTCCAGCCGCGCGTCGATATCGCTGTTCTACGACAAACTCTCGACGCGACTACGCGCTTTGCCCGGCGTCGATCAAGTCGGCGTGATCTCCATCTTGCCGATGGGCAGTGGAGCCAGAAGCGTTTACTTCAGACCTGACGGCGCCGCCACATCGAAGAGCGATTCGTTCTTGTCCCTATATCGCGTGACCAATCCGGAGTATTTCAACTCCTTGAAGGTTCCACTCCGGCAAGGACGCGCGTTTGACGAACACGATCGCGCGGATCGCCCGCCAGTAGCGATCGTCAACGAGAATCTGGCGCGTAAGTTTTGGCCCGACGGCAATGCGCTCGGCGCACGCATTGAAGTTGACGACAACGATACCGGTCCTCGTCCGCTAGAAATCGTGGGCGTCGTCGGCGACGTCAAGCACGTCAGCCTGGAAGACAAAACGACGTTCGACGTCTATCTTCCGATGGCGCAGATTCACGAAGACAGTCTCGACGTCGTTACCAACGGTCATTCCTGGATCCTGCGTTCGAACCTCGACGCAAAATCGCTCGAAGAAAGCTTTCGGCGTGAACTGCGGTCGGTCGACGTTGACGTTGCTTCGTCAAACATCAGGCTGATGGACGACTACTTGTGGGACTCCGTCGCGCCGCGAAGATTCAATCTACGTCTGTTGACCATCTTCTCCGTCGCCGCGCTCCTGCTGGCGAGCACCGGAATTTACGGAGTCGTCTCCTATTCCGTGGCGCAACGTACGTCAGAGATCGGGATTCGCCTTGCTCTCGGAGCCAGTCGAAAGAATATTTTCCGCATCATTCTTGGACACGGATTCAGGCTAGTTCTCATTGGCCTGGTTGTGGGCACGCTTGGCGCCTTCGGATTGACGCGCCTGATTCGCAGTCTGATGTTTGGCGTAACGCCAAACGATCCGCTCACCTTCCTTGCTGTTTCCTCTCTGCTAATCGCGATCACAATCGCGGCCGGCGCCCTTCCCGCCTTGCGAGCGACAAAACTCGACCCGCTTAAAGCTCTTCGCAGCGAGTAGACAAAACTGTGGCTAAATTCTTCTGAGTCAATGAATTCATTGACAACCTCAGTTCCGGGGTGTATATGCTTCCGTCGCTATCCCACATTCCAGCGCTTCGTCGTCTCGGGCCAGAACAACGAGTCGGCGCATCAAGGAGGTTTTTCCCAATGAAACGACGGTTAACTTTTCGAACCCTGCTTTGGACTGTGTTCTCCGCGCTCGTGGTGCTGAGTTTGACCGCGGGCGCCGGCGCCGTTCAGGGCGATAAGAAGGTCAGGATGTACGACGATTGCGAGCCCACCACTTTCAATGCGGTGCTCGGCGATGGCGCCTGCATCGGCAACGGGCACACGACCTTCGATGAATTCATCGAGGAACTTGCGGAAACCCAGGATGCTCACAAGTGGCGGAACCAACCAAGTCAGATGCATCTTAATGTTGGACGACCAACAATCATCGAGAACCGCGGTGGTGAAGTCCACACGTTCACGCCCGTGGCCGAGTTTGGTGGCGGCTTTATTCCGGATCTCAACGGCATCTCAGGAAACCCGGTACCGGCTCCTGAGTGCTTAAACTTCCCGGGGCTTGTTTTTATTCCGGCGGGCGGAGTTGAGGAAGGTCCAACGGCCGGCACTGGCGATCTTCCAGTCGGTATCACTCGCTTCCAGTGCTGCATTCACCCATGGATGCGCACGGTTGTCGAAGTCGCTGGTGATTCAGCTCCGGCTGCTCCGGCGAAAGCGAATCACTCACATCACTGATAACAAACCCATCCACAGATTACGCCGATTACGATTGATCAATCTGCGAAATCTGTGGATGGCTTTTAATGAATGCGCTCGAACAACTCATTACCGATCCGGTATCGCTCCCAACCTTTGTAATCGAAGTGCCACCACTCTAGTTCGTAAACCGTAAACCCTTCCGCTTCCATTGCCTTTCGTAAAAGATCGCGATGCCAGCGCTGGAGCGAGGTGCCGCCGGGATAATCAGGATGCGCACGATCCGTTGTCTCGTCGTAAGTGCTGACCATCTCGACAGGCTTGCCGGTCTTTAGATCGTAAAGCGAGAGATCCACCGCAGCCCCACGATTGTGACGTGAACCTTTGGAGGGATCGGCGACAAACGCCTTCTTGTCTTCCGGTGTTGCGTCCCAAAATACTTTGGTCACATACCACGGACGGTAACCGTCATGGACCAGGAGTCCGTAACCTGACTCTTTGAGTTTACGATTGACGCGAACCAGCGCTTCGGCCGGAGCGCGCTGCAAGAACGCACGCGGTTGCGAATAGAAAACAGTTCCGAAGAGATTGTTCGTCGTGGCGTAACGCACGTCGAGCCTGATGGTTGGATCGAGTTTTCGTAGTTCAACCAGATCGGTAGGCAGGAAGTCGCCTGTTTCCTGCGGCGGCTCGGCTTGCTTGGCTTCTTTAATGAGAATCGGAACTGGACGGAGCGGTCTAACTTTGAGTTGCGTTGCTCCTTCTTCAGGACCAAGTGGACGGCGTTTGAAGATCATGCCGCCGATTCTGAATCTGGTTACTTTGCCGCGCGCGTCGCGGAGGAATTTGATTCGTCCACCGGCGCGACTCGTTCCGGCGTCGAACTCGAACAAGTCTCTCGAGACCTGATGCAGCGGCGCTAGCTCGGTGCGGCGGTAAAGCGCGGAGAGTTTTCGGTCTTTTTCGAGGATGATGATCGTTTCATCGTCGAGGACATACTCGCCCAGGAGCGGTCGCCAGTTTGCTGGCGCGGGGAGAGGCTTGGGTTGCTGGGCTACGGCGAGAGTAGTTAGTAACGAGACGATTAAAAGCAGTCTCACGCAAAGGCGCAAAGGCGCAAAGTTCAGACCCTCCGGGCTGCCGAAGGTCAGAACTTTGCGCCTTTGCGCCTTTGCGCGAGAAACTCTTCTTTTATGAACCAACCGCCCCTCGTATCTTTCGCAGTGCACCCTCCAGCACCTCGTCCTCGCGCGCGATGCAGAACCGCACGTAGTTGTCGTGCTCGCTGCTGTCGGCAAACGCGCCTCCGGGCACACCCGCGACGCCTTTGCTTATCAGCATTTCGTTGAACTCGATCGCGTCGCCATACCCCTCCGGAATCTGTGCCCAAATGTAGAACGCCGATCCGGAGTCGTAGATCTTGAAGCCCGCCTGGCCCAATGCCTCCACGGCCGCCTGGCGTTTGCCGCTGAACTTGTCGCGCAAGGCGTTGTAATAGTTCGGGTCCGACATCAACACTTCGGCGAGTGCGAGCTGCAACGGCGTAGGTGAACAGACGTAGAAGATGTTGTTCGACTTATTGAGCGGCGCGATCAGCTTCGCCGACCCATAAACATACCCAAGCCGCCAACCCGAAATATTCCACGACTTCGAAAACGAGTTAACAGTGATCGTCCGATCCCACATTCCGTCCAGCGTGGCGATTGAAGTGTGCGTCTTGTCACCGACAACATAGTGTTCGTAAACCTCATCGGCGATGCACAGCAGATCGAACTCGTTACATGCCGCAGCGATCGCTTCGAGTTCCGCTCTGGAGAAGACTTTGCCGGTTGGATTTGCCGGACTGCACGCGATGATGGCCTTCAGCGGAAACTCCGAACGATTCTTCCACTCACGACAACTCGCGCGCAGTTCGTCCACATCCAGCTCGAGACTCTCGCCATGCAATGGGACCACATCCGTCCGTCCGCCGAGTTCGTCGAGTATCTTGCGGTGATACGGATAGTAGGGCTCGAAGACGAGCGCCGACGCGTTGATCAGATGAGTATGCGCGAGCGCGATGAGAGCGCCGGTGGCGCCGGGAGTAATCAACAACTCCAACGGCGTCGCCTTCGGATCGACCTCGATGTTGTTGAAGCGTGCAATCTTCTTCGCTACCGCTTCGCGCAATTCACCGACACCTTCAGCGGGGCTGTAATGATTGCGGCTCGCCTTGATCAATTCCTCGGCGGCCTGGGCCAACCTCGGATTGATCGCTAACTCTGATTGTCCTTGCACGAGATTTCCACTTGGTGGGACCAGTCGGGTGATCGTGCGAATTTCCGGTTGAGTTCTTGACGTCATTTCCCTCTTAGCTATTCCTTGCATAGTTTCCAGAGGCCTCGGGAAATCTGTTAATAAGTCGAAGTGAAACGCAAAAGATTGCCGGCGAAGGCAAACCAGAGCACCCCAAGGCAAGCGAGCAACATAATCGTGGCCTGTAGTTTGCCCCAAATGCTGGTTCGTTTGCTAATCCAGGCGAGGCCGGCGTTAACAAGGACCACCACTGTTCCGATGGCGCCGAGTACTCCCACCATTTGAATCAAGCGGAACCACGAGGTGCCGCGATCGCTAAAGACCTCGAGATGTGTGAGTCCGTAGATTACGAGACCAAACAGCGCTGCGATGAAGATCAGATCGAGTGCAAAAACAACGCGCACCAGAATACGCAGCAGTCTTTCCAGTTTCGTTAACTCCAACTTGTGTCCGTAATGCCGTCTCACAAACCAACCGACCGGCCACAGAACCAGGGTCAACAGCATGAGACCGAGCGAGACCCCCAGCACGGTCAACAACAGTTTTCCGTTTTGGAGTGCGCCCATCTTCTGACCGACGAAAAATGGGTACGGCAGGATCATCTGCATCCGGCCATTTTGGTCGGGTTTGAAGATTAGTTTGTCTTGGCCACCGCGCTCGACGAAGGTCATTGGACCAACTGCCTGCCAGCGCTTTGGCTTGGCGTTCGGTCCGGTCAACTGTGGCGTTTCGATGTCGCCGTCGCCGACGGCCGCCACACTGAACTGGCCGAGTAACGATGCAGTTTTTAGAAAGGAATACTCACTTTTTCTGCTTAACTCATAAGTACCTGCCGCGGCATCTGCATCTGCTTTTGCCGTCGCGGAACTCGCCGCGGGTGGTGTGTAGGGATAGTAACGGTTAAGAAATGCTTCCCAGAGGTTAACTCGTCCGGGACTATCCGCGCGCCCGCCGCTGTTGTACGAAACAAAGAAACCGACCTTCTGGTCCAACACGAGGTGGAGGTCGCTGTGAAAGTAAACCGTGTCTCCACCGTGGCCGATGATCCGGTGCCCGTTGCGCGTCTCTTCATAAAACCCGTAACACATCGCATTCGCCGCGTCATCGAGCGCAAATAAACGGCTATGCATCAGCCGCGCTGTCTCGGGCTTCAGTATTGTTGCCTCACCCAACTGACCTTCCTGCAAATGCGCGATCATGAATTGGGCCAGATCAGTCGCAGTGCTACTTAAGCTGCCCGCCGGAAACGCAGTGACCACTTCGAACGGCTGCGCACTGTCGGATCCGAGACGATAACCATTGGACATCAACGGGACCAGGTTTGAGGGAAGCGGCTGCGTGAACGTCGAATTAGTCATCTTCAGCGGCTTGAAAATGTTTTCGTTAACGTATTCCTCGAATGGCCGCCCTGAGACGCGCTCGACAATGTACCCCGCGAGTGCAGTCGCGCAGTTAGAGTAAGCAGGTACGGTTCCCGGCGGAAAAATGCGATTGGGAATGTGCGTCTTTACGTACTGGCTCAGGTTGGGTGTTGTGGCGTTTTCGACAATCAGGTCTTTTACCTGCTCTTCGAATCCGGGCGTGTGCGAAAGAATGTTTTTCAGAGTTATTGGTTTACCGAAAGCGTCGGGAATCTTGAAGTCGAGATACTCGTTGACATCGCGATCGAGATCGAGTTTGCCCTGTTCAAAGAGTTGCATGACTGCGGTCCAGGTGAACAGCTTCGAGATCGAACCGGGGCGAAAGAGCGTTTCCTGTGCGGAGACGGGTTTGTTATTTGCGACGTCGGCGTAGCCGTAGCCTTTGGCGAAAAGGAGTTTTCCGTCCTTCACGATTGAGACTGTTGCGCCGGCGATATCGTCGCGCTTGAGTTGCAGCGGAAGTATGCCGTCGAGAAATGCTTCCACGTCGGCGGCGGTCATTTCGTGCGCGCGTTGCGGGCTTTCCGGAACTTGGGGTTCGGGTTGTGCGGCTTTAGTGGGCTCGGGCTGCGTTGGAACCTGCGCCATGACACCGACGACCAGCGACGAAGCAATCATGAACAAGGCTATTAGTTTTTTCATGGCTCAGACTCCTCAGACTAATTTTTCCCCGCCAAGGCGCAAAGGCGCAAAGTTCAGACCTGCGGCTTCCGGAGGTGCTTCCTTTGCGCCTTTGCGCCTTGGCGGGGAGATTTCATTGATTCGACGAAACACTCTTACTCGCCGGCTCTGGAACACGCGTGAACTCGGAGATGTTCTCAAGACTCACCACATCCGCTTTTCCCTGCGCATTCAACTTAAAGTTCACTAATCCCTTACCTAGCACCGAATCGCGCCACGTCACCCGGAACGTGTCGTAGTGCCAGTGCGTCAGATCACCGACAAAGTTTGGACCAAAACGAATGACGAGCTTCTCGTTCTCGAGTGAAATCTTCGTTTCACCATACATCTCACTCTGAAATGTTCCCGCATACTTACCCAACGGCAACGACGGCGACGTCCCGCTGGCTCGTTCAGCTTCAGCCTTCTTCTCCGCCGCCCTCGCGATTGATTCCTGAGTCTTCTCCACCTTCAGCAATTCTGAACTCCAGTCGCGTTGCGGTGCGTTGAGATAGAAGTCCATGATCTTGAACATCAACGCCTGCGGCAGCGTCGTCCCATTCAGGTTCGTGAGAATAACGAGACCGAATTTTTCTTCCGGCATCAACGCGACTTCCGCACGCATTCCATCGATAGCGCCACCGTGTTCCACCAGTTTTCGCCCGCGGTAATCACTGAGAAACCATCCGAGCCCGTAAGTAAGAAAATGTGCTTCGGGATAGAGGGCTCCGCGCGGACCTTCCAGCCGCACGATCGTCTGCGGAGTCTGCATCTCTTTCAACGAATTGGCACTGAGAACCCGTTGCTTTTCATAAGTACCGTCGCCAAGGTTCAGCCTGACCCACTGGGCCATGTCCTGAACGTTGGAGTTGATTGAGCCTGCTGGGGCGATGTTGTCGATGTTACGCCAGGCGATCGGCTGGACCTTATCTTCGATTTTTCCGTGTGGAGTGGCGATGTTGGTTGCACCTGCAAACGCCTTGATACTCGTGCTGGTTGATGTCATTCCGAGCGGATTAAAGATGCGCTCGCGCAGGAAATCATCCCAGCTCTTGCTCGTGACTGACGGAATGATCTCGCCGGCCGCGAGAAACATGATGTTCTGGTACCCGAAGCGCGCGCGCATACTCCACGACGGTTTGAGAAATCGAACGCGACGAAGCACTTCCTTGCGATCGTGATCGGACGCGTACCAGAGTAGATCGCCACGCGTGAGACCGCTGCGATGAGTCACAAGGTCCATTACCGTCAGCTCGCGCGTGCTGTAGGGATCGAAGAGCTGAAAACCGGGTAGATACTTCGTGGCGGGATCGTCCCACTTCAGCTTGCCTTGATCGACCAGCATCGCGAGAGACATCGCCGTGAACGCCTTCGACGAGGAACCAATCGCGAATAACGTCTTATCGTCAACGGGCTCAGGTTTATTCAACTCGCGCACGCCGTAACCTTTTGCCATGACGATGCGATCGTCTTTGACGATGGCGATGGCGACGCCGGGCACGCCCCAGTCTTTGATCGCCTTGTTCACGTAAGCGTCAAAATCCGCTCCCGGCGCCTGTTGCGCAACAACCAATTGCGCCGCGATCAGAAGCACCAAAACGATCATCGAAAATCGGATTCTCATTTCTATCTCTCCTCTTAAAACAATAGGCCCGATAGGTCCTATAGGACCTATTTCGCCCGCCTTCACACGGTCCAGATCTGCGTCAGCACACGCTCAAAATTTCCGCCGAGAATTCCTTCGATATCCGCATCGCTATACTTCCGGCGAATCAATCCTTCGGCCAGATCAAACATGCGTTTCGGGTGATTGAGACCTTCAACGTCGATCTTTTCGCGGAAGGCATAACTACCTTTGTAACCCGCGCGCAGTTGTTTGTTCAGTTCGGGCGGCATCGCGTCGTAACCGTAAAGATCGATATCACTACCGACACCGAGATGCTCCGCTCCGATCAGTTTCCGGACGTGATCGAAGTGATCCAGAACGTGTTCCACGGTCGTTGGTTCATCACCTTTGACAAACATGCGCACACCAGTGATTCCGATCACGCTATTCATTTCGCCGACCTTCTTGATTGCGTCATCCGTCTTCAGACGAGGGTGACCTGGCACGAGCGCGCGACAGTTTGAGTGAGTAATCAGGACGGGTTTCTTGGAAATCTCAAATGCATCGAGCGTCGTGCGGTCGCCACAATGCGAGACGTCAACGGCCATACCCACTTTGTTCATTCGCTCAATGATGGCGATACCGAAGTCGGAGATACCTTCGTCACGTCTTTCAGTTGAACCGTTACCGATCAGGTTGCGTGCGTTGTAAGTGAGCTGCGAAACACGTTGGCCCAGACCGCGGAAGAGATCGACGTCGTCCGGGCGGCGGAAGTGTTCGGAGTTCTGTAGACCGAGAACGACTCCCATCTTGCCCGACTTCTTCACGCGCTTTAGATCCGCAGCGCTGTCGATGCGGGTGAAATGATCGCCGGTACTCGCGATGAAACCATTCCAGGCGCCGAAGAATTGCAACGCGCTTTCGTAAGCGTTTGGACCACCCATGCCAATCGCCGGATGCATAACGCTGATTGCCGACTCCGCATAAGGTTGGAAGTCGGCGGCGGTAAACGTCTCCGGATCCTTGAACCACTTATTTTGTTTGTTGAAATCGAGTGTCAGGACGTTGAGCATGTCGATCACGGTCGTGCGACCGATGAGATCGATTGCCTGCCGCGAATACTCCGTGGTCGAGTTGGCGAAGAGACGAAAACGGCCGCGATTGATCATGGGGGCGGCGGCGATGGCAGCAGCGGCGACGGTGGTGCGTTTGAGCATGTCGCGCCGGGAGATAGGGGAATTTTGTTTCATGTCTTTCTCAGTAGGTATGCTCCGATCCTCTTTTCGCCTCGCGTCGCGCGCG
>JBIOVO010000069.1:0-4564 GCA_044867735.1 Pyrinomonadaceae bacterium
CGTGTGCTCTTCCGATCTGATAAGGCTATAAACATCGTGCTCCTCCGGAGCACTTCGCGGCACCGCTAACAAGAAAGTCAGGAAATATGTTGGGTCGGGTCAGTACCACCTCGCGGTAGCGGGTGGATCAACGATCAGGATCCAAAAACATCAGTAAATTTGATACTGCCAAAATTGATCCACCCGCTACCGCGAGGTGGTACTGACCCGATCCAAGGTCGGTTCGAACTTTTGAGGCAAGGCCACTAATATCACTCTAGTGCTTTCGTTCAGTGGCTCAGCGACCTAATTCCCTCGACCTTTTATTACATACTCGATTACATAACGACGCAGCTTGTCTCGATTCTGTTTGAGATACGCCGGGTGGTCCTGCGCAAGACCTTCATCAGGTCTCGCTAACAGAAGGTAAGCCTCGAGCAGACCGTCCTCATCCAGCTTCTTCAACCTGGTCAGGGAGGGGCTGAGCGTCTTAGTACGCTTGTCGGTGGTCGCTGTTGAGATCACGCTGCGTAATGCGTCAGCCTCTTCTGCCAAACTATGACGATAGGCCTTTTCGCTCGGAAACGTCTTGGCAAACTTTTCCTTTCGCCAACCCGAACGAGTCACTCCATACGTGATCCACGCAAATGATCCGTCGTCTTTATTGCCGAGAAGGGCGCTGGCATCGAGGTTGATCTTGGCATCACCCTTTTCGTCAAAAGTTACATCTGTCGGAATGTTTATATCCGGGTGCGCGAGACCGGTCTGTGTCGCTTCCGCCCATTGGACCAGGCCGGCACGCGCAAAGCGGTTGTATGGCTCAGTGATAAATGCTTCTACATAACGGTCGCGGGCGGCTTCTGTCTTGCCCTGCCTCATCAAAGGTGTGGCCGAATAGCGATAGGCAGTCTCTATATTGGGATCGATCGCGATTGCCTTTTGATACCAGATCTCCGCCTGCGCGAAATCCCGTTTCTGCAAGTAAATGTCGCCAGAAAAAAGTGCTGCAAAGTAGACCTTTGGATCAACTGCCAGGGCCTCCTGATATTTCTTCAGTGCTTCGTCAGGCTTGCCTTGAGAGAAGAGTGCCTCGCCTTCCTTCACCAGCTCATCCGCTTTAGGGTTTGACGAAAATCCGGGTGCTTCGGATCCATCCTCCGGCAAGCTTTCGATCAGCGCGTCCAAACGCGGCTCGTAAAACTCCAACGACTTTGCTTTGACAAATGACCTACGCGAACGGGCGCGGAGCTCTTTGCGCGCCGCCGCGTCTTTCGTATTTATTGCCTGACCCAACAGGGCAAAGCCAAGATAAAACTGTGTCTCGCCGTCGTTTGGCTCGAGTTTCGCGATGTTCTCCAGGATGGGCAACGCCTCGACGTAGTTGTTTTGGTCCAGAAGCTTCTTTGCCTGGCGCTTCAGGTCAGCGGCGCCTTGAGTTGGTTGCGCCTGTGTTCCGACAGAAAAAGAGAACAAAAGCACCAGGAGCAGAGTGACAGATAGCTTGCGGTGAGACATGATTCCAAGTACTCCTTCGAATTGAGGTCCGGGCGTAGGTCGTACCTAGAATAATCCCCGGCGCGTTTTCCGACAATGAATTAGCCGCAGATTTCCGAGAAACCTGCGGCCAATTCGTCGTTCAGAAAAGCGACGTTACTTCAGAAACCAAACTTCAATTGGTAACGAATCACGCGCCCGCCGCCGTCAGAAAACTCCGGATGCAGGAACTGACCCGCCGCTGAAGTAAAGACGTTTGCCGGTACACCTGTGCTCGCCGGCGAGAAGGGACTTACGCTTGCTGTTCCATACTGAGGATGGTTAAAGACGTTGTAGAACTCAGCACGAAGTTCAAAAAACTTCGTCTCATCCATTCTGATTCGCTTCAGCACGTTGACGTTCCAATTGTGCTGTCCACGCGTTCTTAACGTGTTACGGCCCAGACTACCGCGCCGTCCAGTACCTGCAAGAAGTCCGATGTACTGCGCGGACGCAGGATTGATACAGGCGCTGCCAGCATCAGGATTAGTGTAGAACGTTGATCCGACTGCTACTCCGCACGGATTCACTGCCGCTGTAGCCACGGCCGGAACCGCACGAACTCCGGGCTGTCCATTCGGATTGAAATCCGGACGGTCCAGGTTTCCACCGATCGAGTCGGCGTCCTGACCATTCACAACCGTCAAGGGCACGCCGCTCTCAAAAGAGGTAACGCCGGAGAACTCAAAGCCACCCAACAGGTGACCAACAAACCCACGCTGATCCCTCATAAACGGAACCGCATAAACGTAGGTAAGTGAGAACCGGTGTGGGCGATCGAAGAGAGACACAGCACGTTCAAGCGCCTGTCCTCCGAAGATAGACGGGAACGAAGACTGCTGCGGCAGATTCGTATCAGCAACGCCGAAAACTTCGCTCGCATTATCCATCAGCTTGGACCACGTGTAAGCGCCGGTAAGAGAGAAATTGTCTGTGAACCGGCGGGTGACCAGAAGTTGGCCCGAGTGATAACTCGACGAGCCTCCGTTCGTTCTGATCAAACGTGAGCCTTGCAGGTTATCGAAGCGGCCGGAGATCAAACAACCGGCGGTGTTTGGCGTGCAAGTCGTCGATCCGGTGAACCCCGGAGGCGTGATGCGCCGTATGCCGGGATTGAAGGCATTCGCAACCGCCGGAACACTTGGGTTGAGATCTTCGTTGAGGTAAAGCTTCGTTCCTTTTGATCCAACGTAAGAAAGATCAATCACAAAATTACCGATGGCGCGTTGCAAACCTGCCGACCAGCGTTGGTAATAGGGATTGACGAGGTTCTGGATCACGAGAGTTTGCGAATCCAATGGCGATAGCGGACGTGGACTGAGTGGCAATGCACCAGTCACGCTCGACAGGCCTCGCGGGTTGAGTGCATTGACCGCGGAAGGAACCGCCGTGGCCACAACATTCGGAGACGAAGTGGCAGCGTTCGAAGCGATGTTGTTAAAGAACGAGTCGTATCCGAGTTGGTAACCAAAGCGGAACACCGTCTCGCGATCGCCAAGAAGCCTTCCGAGAAAACCTTCCTGATAAGACGGTGAATAGGCCAAACCAAAAGTCGGAGCGAAGTTGTTATTGTCGCTGTCGACCTTGTTCGGCTGGCTGTATGGACCAGCAAAGGTTACTGGATCGACGTTGAAGAGTCCGGTGAAGACCGCAGTCTGAAGCGTATTGATCGCGTTACCAAAGTTCTCATAACGCAGACCGAGTGTGAGTGTAAGCGAGGGAGTCGCGCGCCAGCGGTCCTGTGCGAAGTACGCTTGTCGCGTCAGGAACGGATAGTATCGCGGACTGCCGAAATCTCTCTGCGTGCCTCCGCCTGAACCCGCGAAGTTGTCGATGTAGTTGCCGAGGGCAGTAAAACCGCCGCCGGAACGGAAGGTCAGCAGACCACGCTCGACGATTGGGGCGAACTGTCGCGCCCGTTGCTTCAGGATGTCGAGTCCAAACCGGAAGGTATGGTTACCACGAATATGGCTTACGGTGTCCTGAAACACATAGTTATTGGCAACACGTCCTTGCGGAAGATTTGTCGCCACGCCGAATTGGGCGACTGTCGAAATATCGAATCGTGGAAGCGTCAGGCCCAATGTGTCATCCGGGTTGAGCGGGAAGTCAATCAGGATGCGGTTGTAGGCGAGCCGCGCCTCGTTGGTCCAACTGGCGTTGAAAGTATGCGTCTCGGTGAAGAGAAGATTCTGATACGTATTGTTGTTGGCCGTCCCAAAGCCTGGGAACGTGATGCCACCGCCCAACGGATCTTTTTGATCGTCGAAGAGGTAGCGGGCTGAGAACTGATCGTTCTGTCCGATCATGTGATCGATACGAACTTGCGCCTGCCGCTCGCGATACGTTTGCGGAACAAACAGGGCGCCCGTCCCAAATTGAATGTTGCAGGGCGCGGCACAAGTTCCGCGAGTTCCGATATCGATATTCTGAAGCGACGACTCGCCGATCACGTTCTTCGTCACGTCCAGAAGGAGATCCACGCGCGGGTTAGTGCCGACCGGGAAGAGATTTCTCAAAGCTGCACGTCCCGCAGCCGTCGGGACCACACGATTCGCTGATGTAGAAGCACTACGAAACTGCTCCTGCCAGGCAATAAAGAAAAAGGTGCGTTTCCTGCCGTCGTACGAAAAGATCGAATCACCCTCTCCAAAGCGCGGGAACAGGACTGGTCCACCGAGCGTGCCCGCGTAGTACTGCTCCGTGCCACGAGGCGGATGTCCGCGTTGGCGAATGGATGAAATCAGCGACTGCGTGTTGGTGATCGCATCATCGCGCGTAACGTCAAAGAGGTACGCAAGACTGCCGTGGAAATCATCGGTACCTGATTTGGTAATCGTGTTTACAACGGCGCCGCCGGCGCGGCCAAACTCTGCGTCGTAATTCGATGTCTGTACCGAGACTTCCTGAACTGCGTCAGGGTTCGTGATCTGAAACGCCTGTCCGGCGACGGAGATGTCGTTGTTCTCGGTGCCGTCGATCAGGAAGTTGTTTGAACGTCCACGTGAACCGTTGACGGAAAACGTTCCCACGCCGAAGCCGAAACGGTTCG